>CANGYC010000112.1 GCA_947457975.1 Comamonadaceae bacterium
GCCGTGGCCGCTACGAATCGCAGGGCATCCCGATTGCCCGCGGCCTGATACAGGAACTCGACGCCCTGGCCAAAGAACTTCATATTGCACCCCTGGTGCAGGAAAGCCACGCATGATCACTTCTTTCAACCCCGCCACCGACGAGGTGCTGGCCCAGTTCGAGCCGCACCAGGACAGCCAGATTGAGCAGCGTCTGGCCGCTGCGCAGCGCGCCCAGAAGGCCTGGGCCGCGCTGGGCGTCGAGGCCCGCCGCCCGCACCTGCTGAAGCTGGCGCAGACCCTGCGTGCGAACAAGGAACGCTACGCCCGCATCATCACCCTGGAGATGGGTAAGCCCCTGGCCGAGGCGGTGGGCGAGGTCGAGAAGTGCGCCTGGAACTTTGAGTACTACGCTGAGCAGGGCCCGGCTTTCCTGGCCGACTACCCCATGGTCAGCGCCGCCACCGACAGCCGCCTGGTCTACGACCCGCTGGGCCTGGTGCTGGCCGTGATGCCCTGGAATTACCCCTTCTGGCAGGTCATGCGCGCGGCCGCGCCCATCCTGATTTCGGGCAATGCCATCGTGCTCAAGCATGCGAGCAACGTGCCCCAGTGCGCTCTGGCCATGGAGGAACTCTTCCGCGAAGCCGGCGTGCCCGAGGGCCTGTTCACCGCCTTGCTGGTGGGCGGCAGCGAGGTCGACCGGCTGATCGCCGACGACCGCATCGCGGCCGTCACTTTTACCGGCTCCACACCCGTGGGCCGCTCGATTGCCTCTGCCGCAGGCCGGGCGCTGAAGAAACAGGTGCTCGAGCTCGGCGGCTCCGACCCCTTCGTGGTGCTGGCCGATGCCGATGTGGAAGCGGCCGCTGCCGTGGCCGTGAAGGCGCGCTTTTCCAACACCGGTCAGAGCTGCATTTCAGCCAAGCGTTTCATCGTCGAGCACGCCGTGGCCGACCGCTTCCGTGATGCCTTCGTGGAAGGCACCCGCAAGCTGGTCACTGGTGATCCGCTGCAGGCGGCCAGCACCATGGGCTCCATGGCCCGCCGGCAGCTGCGCGAGGAGCTGCATGTGCAGGTGCAGGCCACCATTGCCCAAGGTGCCAAGCTGCTGATGGGCGGCCGGGCTATTGAGGGCCCCGGCGCCTTCTATGAGCCCACCATCCTCGACCAGGTGAGCCCGCAGATGACGGCCGCCCGCGAGGAGACCTTTGGGCCCGCCGCCGCCATCCTGCGCGTGGGCTCGGCCGAGGAGGCCATTGCCGTGGCCAACGACACCCCCTTCGGTCTGGGCGCCTCTCTCTGGAGCCGCGACCTCGACCGTGCCCGGCGCCTCTCGCGCCTGGTGGATGCCGGGGCGGTGTTCATCAACGGCATGGTGGCCTCCGACCCGCGCTTGCCCTTTGGTGGCACCAAGCAGTCGGGCTACGGCCGCGAGCTGGCCCACCTGGGCCTGCACGAATTCACTAACATCAAGACTGTGTGGACCGGACCTGTCCGCACCTGACCCCGTTTTTTGCCCTGCCAAGGAGATCACCTGATGACCACCGCCACCGCCCACCCCCCCGTCGTACTCAAGCCCGACCAGATCAAGAGCCATGACCGGGGTGGCGGCGCCCGTACCATCCCGCTGGTCTCGCCCACCATCGGGGCGACCGGCTTCATCAACGGCATCACCGAGTTCGGCCCCAGCGCCGCCATTCCCTTCCACAGCCACAACTGCGAAGAAAGTGTGATGCTGCTCGAAGGCGATGCCGTGCTCGACATGGCTGGCCAGGAGTCCGTGGTGCTCAAAAAGCACGACACCACCTGGCTGCCGGCCAACCTGTCGCACCGCTTTCGCAACCTCTCCGACTCCGCGCCGATGAAGATCCTCTGGATCTACGCCAATGCGCAGGCCACGCGCACGCTCACCGAGTCTGGCGAGACGCGCTACGTCTACGCCGAGCACAAGGCCTGAACCACTTGTGCGGGGGCCAGCCTCGGCCCCGTGTTCACGGGGCATCCGGCCGTTCTTGCGCTGCTTTTCACCGGAGTCTTCCTGGGGCGGCAGCGTGCCAGCGTGGCATGGCGCTACTTGCCTTGCGTCTTTGGATGGACCACCACCGGCTGCGCCGACAATTAAGGCCCATGAGCCTTTCGGCCTGCGAACTGCGTCACCTTGTTGAGGAGCTGCCCATGCCCATTCAGTCGATTACCCAGTCCTTTGCTGTGTCCGAGCAGATCTCGCCTGCTGAGCTGCAGGCCATCGCTGCCCAGGGCTTCAAGTCTGTCATTTGCAACCGCCCGGATGCCGAGGGCCCTGGACAGCCGAGCTTTGAAGAGATCGCCGCGGCCGCGGCGCAGGCAGGCCTGCAGGCGCGCCACCTGCCGGTGGTGCCGGGCCAGATCACCGAGGCCCAAGTCTCGGCCATGGCCCAGCTGCTGCGCGAATTGCCGGGCCCCGTGCTGGCCTATTGCCGCAGTGGCGCCCGCTCCAGCAATCTCTGGCAGCTCGCGCAGGGCCGTTGATGTCGCCTGCCTGCTGAGCGACTGCTCAGGCAGGCGGCTCCCGGTTCAAGGATGGCGGGCGAGCAGGGCCTCGAGACCGCCTTCGGGCTCGAAGCGCTGATTGCGCCAGGTCAGGCGGGTCGGCCCTGGCCAGGCGGGGGCCTTCACCGGGTGCTGTGCATCGCCGGGGTAGCAGATCACCCGTGTGCCCTCGATGTCAAATGGCTCGGGCTCGATCTGCATGGGCGGGCGCTGGCGTGCCTCGTTCAGCGCCGAGCCCGTGCTGTCGTGGCGGGCCAGCTGCATGAGGGTGATGATCTGCACCGGCACCAGGCCGATGAGGCCATCCCAGTACTGGCGCAAGGCCTGCGCGGGGCTGACCCAGACCGTCTCGGTGATCTCGTGGGCGTCCTGCACCGCCTCGTGGTCCATGGGCGCCAGTGCCACGAAGAAGCGGGTGTCGAAGCGGCGGTCGCTGACCGTGGGCATGCGCGGAGTGATCCAGCGTGACCAGGGACGGATGCGCCGGGTCTGCATGCCCAGGCCCAGCGATTCAGTGGCCTGCAGAAAAGACCCACCGCCGGCCAGCCGCGCGCGCAGTTCGGCAGGTACCCCGTCGGCGATGCCGTCGTGCAAGAGCAGCCCGCATTCTTCGAAGGTTTCGCGCAAGGCCGCCACATGCAGCCCGCAGGCCGTGGCCTCGTCCAGCCCTGGTTCGGCCAGGGCCTGCTGCAGGGCCAAGGGCGTCTGGTCCAGCCGCTCGGGGGGCACGCTGCAGTCCTCGGCATCGAGCTTGCCGCCCGGGAAAACATACACGCCGCCCAAGACCTTGGAGTTGCGGTGGCGCTTGACCAGCAGCACCTCCAGGCCGTCGGAGCCGTCGCGCAGTACCATCACCGAGGAGGAAGGGGCGGGAGGGGTGTGCACCTCTTGCGTGTGGATCTGGATCGACATGGCGGCATTGTGGCCCAGGGGCACCCCGGCGGGCGCCCTCTAAAGTGCACACACGGTCACGTTTGCTACAGTGGTCCCGGAACCACAAGCGGAGAGGTGTCATGCGTCTGGTGCGCCATTGGAGACAGGCCGCGATCGCGGTGTGCATGGGCCTCATGGCCTGCAAGGCCGCACAGGCCGAACCGTTCAGGCTCCGCTGCGAGGTCGAGGGCAAACTGCCCGACGCGAGTGCCAAGGTGCAGCCGGCCCGCGTCACGGTGGAATTGCAGGTGATCGGCCGCCATCTCTACTTCACGGTGATCGGGCCCAGCCCCTATGACATGCGGGTCAGCACCCTGGTCACGGATCAATACCTTGGCGAGAACCTGACCTCGGGCAGCCAGGTGGGCGCGCGCCGGCAGGAGAAGCGCACCCAGCGCGAGACTGAGATCCTGATCGAGCGCGGCAGCATGGAACTCAATGCCCACCACGACGTGGTGCAGGCCGGCAAGACCGTGCGCTTCAAGTACGCCGGCAAGTGCCGACAGGCCTGAGGCGGTCTGGCCGGTATCAGCTGCCGACGGCTTCCCAGGGCGGGGTGGCGGCCGCCGCTTGACCGCCCGGCTCGGCCGGTGCGGCCAGTTCACCGCCCAGGGCCTCGAGCAGGTCCGGGAGGAGCTGGGACAGCTCGCCCGTGGCAATGGTGGCATCGGCGTCGAAGCCGTCCTCACCTTCGGCTTTCGCGCCTTCCATCACCACGTCGAGCAATTTGATTTTCTTGACCTGGCCCTTGTCGTTCAGCACGAAGGAGACCCGGCTGTTCCAGGTCAGGGCCAGTTGGGTGGGCAGCTTGCCTTCGGTGATGTGCTGGCGGATTTCGTCGAGCTCCAGGGTGTGGCGCGCGTAGCGCACGCTGGACTTGCGGTCGTCGGGCGTCTTGAGCTCGCAGTCCTGGTCGACCGTGAAGCCCGCTGGCGCTTCCTGGGTGCGCAGCCACTGCGCCATGCAGGTGGCCGGCGAGAGCTGGGTCTGCACGGGCTTGACCACGAAGCTGGCGCTGCGCCCGGGCAGCTGCGCCAGCGCGTCGATCAGCAGGCTGATAACCTTGTCGCTCACGGCGTTGGAGCTGGTGTTGACCACCAGCATCTGGTGCTGCGCATCGAGCCACACCAGGGTGCTCGAGCGCTTGCTGAAGGCACGCGGCAGCAGCTCGAAGATGACCTCTTCCTTGATCTGCTTCTTGAGCTTGCCGCCCACGCGCTCGCGGCCGGTTTCCTGCTTGAACTTCTCGATGCGCTCTTCCATGGCGGCGTTCACGGCCGAAGCGGGCAAGGGCCTGCGCTCGGTGCACAGCTGCAGCAGCAGGTGCGGACCCACGCGTTCGGCCAGGGCCACGCTTTTCTTGCCGCGTGGCGGCACCCAGCCGCTGGATTCGGGCTGGGTGGGGCCGCAGGGCAGGAAGGCCGCCGGGGCGAGGGCTTGTTCCAGTGCCTCCAGGTCGGGGGACTCGAAATTCTCTAGGCGGTAAAAGGAGAGGGTCTTGAACATGAACGGCAAGTTGGGCAGGCCGCAGCCTGCAGGTCAAAAGGGTAGGGGAAGCTTTGGGCCGCGACCGCTGCCGCAGCGGCGCGGTCAGGCGATGTCGATGGTGTGCACGCCCCAGTGGCCTCGGCGCCGGTCATCGAAGTAGCGCTCCAGGGTCTCGCGCACCGTGCGGAAGGCGATCTCGTCCCAGGGGATGGTGTCCTCGGTAAAGAGGCGTGCTTCCATGGTCTCGTGCCCGGGCTGGAAGTGCGCGGACAGCAGGCGGGCGCGGTAAAACAGGTGTACCTGCCCGACGCGCACCACGTTCATCACGGTAAAGAGGTCGAGCAGCTCAATGCTGGCGCCGGCCTCCTCGTCAGTCTCGCGCGCCGCGCCCTGGGCGGTGGTTTCACCCAGTTCCATGAAGCCGGCCGGCAGGGTCCACTTGCCGCGGCGCGGCTCGATATTGCGCTTGCACAGCAGCACCTGCTCGCCAGTCTCGCCCCAGAAGGGCACGGTGCCCACCACGTTCAGCGGGTTCTCGTAGTGGACCGTCTGGCAGGCTGAGCAGATGGCCCTCTCGCGTGTGTCGCCATCGTCCGGCAGGCGGTAGACGATGGCCGAGCCGCATTCGCGGCAATGCTTGAGGGGAGGGCGCTGCATGGGCTCAGTTTAGTGGGCTTTGCAGCCCACCTCGCCCCCAGGGCATGGTGCTTGAGCGCAGGTGCTCAAGCCACTTTGACACTGAGGGTGCCCAGGCCGGTGATGCCGCATTCCATGGTGTCGCCGGAGACCACGGCGGCCACGCCCTCGGGGGTGCCTGTGAAGATCAGGTCGCCGGGCTGCAGTTCCCAGGCGGCCGAGAGGTGCTCGATGGTTTCAGCCACATTCCAGATCAGTTTGTCGATGGTGCTGCGCTGTCGGTCCTGGCCAGCCACCTGCACGTAGATCTCGGCGGTGTTGATCTGGGGCACCTGGGCGGCCGGGGTGAGTGGGCCGATGGGGGCCGATTCGTCGAAGGCCTTGCCGATGCACCAGGGGCGACCTTGCTTTTTCATGTCGTTCTGCAGGTCGCGGCGGGTCATGTCCAGACCTACGGCATAGCCGTAGATGTGGCGGGCTGCATCAGCGGCCAAGATGTTCTTGCCGCCCACACCGATGGCCACCACCAGCTCGATCTCGTGGTGCAGGTTTTGCGTTAGCGTGGGGTAGGCCATGCGGCCCGTGCTGCCTTCGGGCACCACCACCAGGGCGTCGGCAGGCTTGAGGAAGAAGAAGGGCGCCTCACGGCCGGTATAACCCATTTCCTTGGCGTGTTCTACATAGTTGCGGCCCACACAGTAGATGCGGTGAACGGGGAACTGCTGACCGGTGCCCTTCACGGGGATGGTGACGGGGGCGGGAGGGGTGTGGGTAAAGCTCATGGCAATGGGATGAATGGGAGGTGGGAGGAATAACCCTGTTATTTAAGCAGCTTTACTGCGGCTTGCTCGTCGTGGATTTCACCCACGCGACACCTGGGCTTGCCCGGGTGCCCCGGGGACGCAGCTTTACACTGGCTGCATGGTCAAGAGTTTTGATTTCGGCAAGGCACCGGCCCACCTGATCCGGCGCACCCACCAGGTGGCCGTGTCCATCTTCATGGAGGAGGCGGCCGACTTCGGCGTCACGCCGGTGCAGTTCGCCATTCTCAATGCCCTGATGGACGATCCTGGACAGGACCAGGTGACGCTGGCCGCGCGCGTGGCCTTCGACGCAGCCACCTCAGGGTCGGTGATCAGCCGACTGGAGGCCAAGGGCTGGATCCTCCGCGAGCCGGACGAGCATGACCGGCGGCGCAAGCGCCTGTGGATCACGACCCAGGGCCAGGTGGTGGCCCAGCAGATGAAACGCGCAGCCGGCAAGACCCAGCAACGCCTGCTGGGGCCGCTGTCGGTCGATGAACGCGAACAGCTGACCCAGCTGCTGGCCAAGCTGGTCGCCGCCCATGAAGGACGGGCCCCTCTGGGCGAGGCCTGAGGCGGCCTGCTCAGTCCGACTTGGCCACCAGCTCGAAGTGCTCGACCGCCGGCGGTGCGGCAAAGAAGGGGCCGACGATGGCCCGCCAATCGGCAAAGGCCGGCGATTGGCGAAAGTCCACCGTGTGGTTTTCCAGGGTGTCCCAGAAAATTTGCAGCAGGTAGCGCTCAGGGGACTCGATGCCCCGGTTCACCTTGAAGCCACGAAAGCCCTTGGCCTTGGCGACGACCTCGTTCACCCCTTTCTGGATGGCGGCGTCGAAGGCGGCCTGCTGGCCGGGATGGATGCGGATGTCGGCAAGTTCGAGGATCATGGTGTTCCAGGGGTGAGGGGTTGGACTGGGCATCACTGTAGCCGGCAGAACGGGTTGGTCCGGCCGGGAACGCGCGGGCTGTGATGCCTCTGAGACAATCGCAGCATGAATGATGCCGTTGTCCCTTCTGCCGCGGATGTGCCCAAGGCCGCGCCGCGCGTGGGTTTCGTGAGCCTGGGCTGCCCCAAAGCGCTCACCGACTCCGAACTGATCCTCACCCAACTCAGCGCCGAGGGTTACCAGACCTCCAAGACCTTTGACGGCGCCGACCTGGTGATCGTCAACACCTGTGGCTTCA
>CANGYC010000113.1 GCA_947457975.1 Comamonadaceae bacterium
CAAGCGCGCCAAGACCGTGACCGTGCTGGTCGAGCGTCGTGTCAAGCACGCGCTCTACGGCAAGATCGTGGCCAAGTCGAGCAAGTACCACGCCCATGATGAAAAAGGCGAGTACCACCTGGGTGACATCATCGAGATCACGGAGAGCCGTCCCATTTCGAAAACCAAGAACTGGGTCGTCACCAAGCTCGTGCAAAAGGCGGCTGCGGTCTAAGACCCTGGCCTATGCCTGCGCGAACAGCGGCCCACTTCGGTGGGCCGTTTTTTTTCGTGGGTGTGGATGCGGGGCCATGCCCTGCAGGATTGCGCCTGCTGGTAGACAATCCGGCCCTCTGGCAGCCGGGGAGGCTCTCCTTCTGCCGCCTGTCCCAATGTCAACAACAAGGAGCAAGACATGATCAAAGTGGGTGACACCCTCCCGGCCGTGACGCTGATGGAGTACTCGGAAGTCGAAGGCAATGGTTGCAGCATCGGCCCTAACGCCGTGGATGTGGCCAAGGCCACTGCCGGCAAGACCATCGCCCTGTTCGCCCTGCCCGGCGCCTTCACACCCACCTGCTCGGCCAAGCACGTGCCTGGCTATGTGGAAAAAGCCGCCGAACTCAAGGCTGCCGGTGTTGACGAAATCTGGTGCGTGAGCGTCAACGATGCCTTCGTGATGGGCGCCTGGGCGCGTGACCAGAAGACCGATGGCAAGGTGCGCATGCTCGGTGACGGCAGCGCCGACTTCAGCCGAGCCGTGGGCCTGACCCTGGACCTGACGGCCCGTGGTATGGGCTTGCGCAGCAACCGCTATTCCATGCTGGTCAAGGACGGCAAAGTGGCTGCACTCAACGTGGAAGGCCCAGGCAAGTTCGAGGTGAGCGACGCCGCCACGATGCTGGCCCAGGCCAAGGGCTGAGCTTCTGCTTCGAATGAGTTCGAATGAAAAAGCCACCGCATGCGGTGGCTTTTTTCATGGGGGCGCCAGTCACGAGCGCGTGCGATCGTCTTAAAGATCGACTTTGAGGTAATGCGAGCCCTGCAGAGGGCTGTGGTAGTAGGGCGCAATCTCTTCAAAGCCCAGCTCGGCGTACAAGGCGCGTGCGGCTTCCATGTCGTCCAGGGTGTCGAGCAGCACGCAGTGGTAGCCCTCGGTGCGTGCCGCATCGAGCGTGGCCTCGGCCAGCTGCCGGCCCAGGCCAAAGCGCCTGAAGGGCTTGCGCACATACAGGCGCTTCATCTCGGCGGCGTTGGGGTAATCGGTGGTGTCCAGTCGCCGCAGGGCGCAGCAGCCGGCCAGAGCGCCGTCGACCAGGGCTAGCAAGAGCCGGCCGCGGGGGGGCGCGTAGTCGCCCGGCAGGCCGATCAGTTCGTGCTCGAAGCCCTGGAAATCCAGGGCCACGCCGAGCTGGGCGGCGTATTCCAGGAACAACTCGCGCACGGCAGGCATTTCCTCCTGGCGCAGAGGCGAAACGAGGGTGATCTGGGGGCGGTCCAAGGCGATGAATGACCAGTGACGGGTCAGTGTAGCGTGGCCAAAGATGGGCTGGGCAGCGGCTTCAGAAGCCGGCTGGGGCCAGCGAGAACACCCACACGCTCAGCGCCACGCTCAGGCCAAACAATAGGGCTGCGACCAGGCGCGATGCACGATCGTCCCGAGAGGCGGGCATGGGCTCGTCCAGGGTTTTGTCGCCGTGGATCATGGCGGGCACGAGCTTGTGCCCCCTCATGCTGTACCAGGTGATCGCCAGCAGATGCAGCAAGACCAGAGACAGGATCAGCCACTTGCCCCAAAAGCGGTGGTAGCTGGTGGCCGCCGAGACCGTGGCGTTGGAGACCAGGTGCGACAGCGGGCCTAGCCAGGCAATCTCGTCATCGCTCACGAGGCCAGTGGCCACCTGCGTGGCCAGCACCAGAAGAAAGCCGAGCACCGCCAGGGCGCCCAGCGGGCTGTGACCGGTGCGCAAGCTCACCCCAGCACGACCCCGCAGGTAGGCCAGCAAGGACCGGGGGCTCAAGGGCAGCGATGCAAAGCGCGACCAACGTCCGCCCACCAGCCCCCACACCAGCCTGAACGCCAAGAGGGCCAGCACCGCCTGCCCCAGGCGGAAATGCCAGATCATGGCAGTCCCACCCACCAGGCCGGTGCCCACGGCGCCGAGCACGCACAGCATCAGGGCCCAGTGGAACAGGCGGGTGGGCAGGTCCCAGACCCGCACGCGGTGAAATCCGATATTCATCGACGACAACTCCCAGGTAGCAAGCTCATCCGTGTGCAGGGCCCCGGCCGGTGCCTGACTCCTGCGCTGTGTTTTCAGCGTCGGCCCCGATGCATGGCGTGGCCCTTAGCACTAGACTTCAGGGCACGGTAACCGGCGTCCCGTCGAGCCGTTCGATCGACATTCAAGGAACACCCATGAAGAAGATTCTCGCCCACCTGGCGCTGGCCGGCAGCATGGCCGCGCTGGCCCTCCCCGCAGCCGCTCAGTTTGCCAAGCCTGAAGATGCCGTGAAATACCGCCAGAGTGCCTTGAGCGTGATGGCCGCCCACAACGGCCGCATCGGTGCCATGGTCAACGGCCGTGTGCCCTTTGACGCCAAGGTGGCGGCTGAGAATGCCGAGCTGGTGGCCACCCTGGCCAAGCTGCCCTGGGCAGCGTTTGGTCCTGGCACCGACAAGGTGGGTAACACCAAGGCCAAGCCGGAGATCTGGACCGAGCAGGCCAAGTTCAAGGAAGCCGCTGACAAACTGGTGGCTGAAAGCGCCAAGCTCTCGGCCGCGGCCAAGACCGGCAACCTCGACGCTATCAAGACGGCTTTTGCCGCCAATGCGGCCACCTGCAAGGCTTGCCACGACGCTTACCGCGCGCAGTAAGCCCTGCAGCGCACCAGTCACAAGGCCCGGCATCGCCAGATGACCGGGCCTTGTGCTTGAGGGGTGAGTACGTCAGCTCTCGGCCAGCAGCTTGTCGATCAGCTGGTGCAGGGCGGCGAAGTCCGGCTCGCCCACGTACTGCTTGACGATTTCGCCTCGCTTGTTCACCAGGAACGTGGTCGGCGTGAGCTTGACCTCGCCCCAGGCCTTGGCCACGGCCCCTGTGTTGTCAATCGCCACCTTGAAGGGCAGCTGGCGGCTGTTCTTGAAATTCACCACGTAGGCCGGCGGGTCGTAGCTCATGGCCACGGCCAGCGTTTCATAGCCTCGGGCCTGGAACTTCTGGTGCGTCTCCACCAGCTTAGGCATCTCTGCCACGCAGCTGATGCAGCTGGTGGCCCAGAAATTGACCAGCACCACCTTGCCCTTGAGCTCGCTGGTTCGGGTGCTGCTGCCATCGAGCAGCACGAAGGTGGACTCGGGGGCGGCCTGCTTGGTGGAGCAGCCGGCCAGGGCCGCAGCCAGCCCCAGCAGGAACAGCATCAGGGCGCGACGGCCGAAGAAGGCGGGCAGGTAGGACATGGCGCAAGTGTAGTGAGGTGACGCAGCTTAGACCATGCCGGGCGGCCCGTCCCTGCCGCGACCGGCCGCCCGGTGGAATCCCTGTAAAGTCCTCTCGTGGTATTTCACCCTGTCTTTCTTTTGCGCGGCTGCCGAGCTGCCCAGCCCACCGTGCTGGCCCTTTTTCTGGTCCTGCTGCTGGCTGCGTGCAGTCCGGGCCTGAACTGGCGCCAGGTGCGGCCGGAGACCGCCAGCCTCAGCCTGCTGCTGCCCTGCAAACCCGACCGGGCCCAGAAGCTCGTGCCCCTGGGGGGGCGCAGCACCACGCTGGCCATGATGGGTTGCGAAGCCGAAGGCGCCACCTTTGCGCTGGCCGTGGCCGACATCGGTGACGCTGCCCAGGCCAAGCAGGTGCTGGCGCAATGGCAGGCCCTGACCCTGTCGAACATGCGGGCCGGCGCCCCTGTCCAGCAGCCGGCCAAGGTGCGCGGCGCCGCCGACGAGCCGCCGCCGGTGCGCGTGAGCGCCCAAGGCCAGCTGGCCGATGGCCGCAGCGTGCAGGGCCAGGCGCTTTACTTCTCTCGCGGCTCCCAGCTCTTTCAGGCGGTCATCTACGCGCCCCGCATCACGCCCGAGGCCGCCGATACCTTTTTCGGCAGTCTGCAGTTCGAATGAGCGGCGTCTCTACCGATTCACCCCGTGCCGCGGCCGGCCAGGGCCTGCTGTCCGGGCGGGCCGCCGTCTTCGTGTTCCTGGCCTTTGCGCTGGGCTACTTCAGCTCGGCCTTGGTCAGGTCGGTCACCGCCACGCTCTCGCCCGTGCTGACCACCGAATTCCAGCTGCAAGCCGGTGAACTGGGGCTCTTGGCCGGCGGCTTTTTCCTGGGCTTTGCCAGCACCCAGCTGCCCCTGGGCAGCTGGCTGGACCGCTTTGGCCCTAAGCGCGTGGTGCTGAGCTTCATGGCCGTGGCGGTGCTGGCCTGCCTGGCTTTTTCCTGGGCCACCAGCTTCACGGGCCTGCTGATCGCGCGCGTGCTGGTGGGCATGGGTCTGTCGGCCGGCCTGATGGCGCCGCTGACGGGCTTTCGGCGCTGGTACGAGCCTGGCCAGATGCTGCGGGCCAATTCCTGGATGCTCATGGTCGGCTCCATGGGCATGGTGGCCTCCACGCTGCCGGTGCAGTGGCTCATCCCCCTGCTGGGCTGGCGTCCGCTGTTCTGGATCATGGCTGCGATGATCCTGTTGTCCATGGCGCTCATCCTGCGCTGGGTGCCGGCCTGGCCCGCCGCGCCGGCCCCTGGGGCCGAGCCGCACGGCGGCTATGGGCCCATCCTGCGCAGCCGCGCCTTTCGGCGTCTGGTGCCAATGGCGCTGTTCAACTATGGCGGCATGGTGGGCCTGCAGACGCTCTGGGCCGGCCCCTGGTTGACGCGGGTGACGGGCCTGAGCCCGGCCGAGGCGGCCCAGGGCCTCTTTTTCCTGAACCTGGCCATGCTGCTGGCTTTTTGGACATGGGGCTTGTGCACGCCGGCCTTGATGCGCCGGGGCTGGCATGTGGACCGGCTGATGCGCTGGTGCATGCCGCTGAGCCTGGCGCTACTGATTTTTAACATCGCCCAGGGCGCGCAGACCGGTTGGGTCGGCTGGGCCGCGTTTTGCGTGCTGTCATCCGTGATGGCCCTGGCCCAGCCAGCCCTGGGCATGAAGTTTCCTGCCTCGCAGGCCGGCCGCGCCCTGTCGGCCTACAACCTCGTGGTGTTCCTGGGTATCTTCCTCATGCAGTGGGGGGTGGGCCTGCTGATCGATCTGGCGCGGTCCTGGGGCTGGAGCGAGGTGGCGAGCTTCCAGGCCGCCTTCTGCGTCTACCTGCTCGGTTGCCTGGCTGGCTACGCCTACTTTGTGCTGAGCAGGGAAGATAATCCCAGCCCATGAACGGTCTTCTCATCATCGCGCATGCACCCCTGGCCTCGGCCATGCTGCAGTGCGTGTCGCATGTGTTCACCGATCCGGCCCAGGGCATCGCGGCCCTGGACGTGCAGCCCAACATGCCGCCCGAGGAAACCCTGGCGCAGGCCCGCATCCTCATGGGCCAGCTCGCTTGCTCCCAGGTGCTGGTGCTCACCGACATCTTCGGTGCCACCCCTTGCAACGTGGCGCAAAAGCTCGTGGACGGCGTGGACAGCCGCTTGATCGCGGGCCTGAACCTGCCCATGTTGTTGCGGGCCGTGTCTTATCGGCATGAGCCGCTGGAGGCGCTGGTCGCCCGTGCCTTGTCGGGCGCCAGCCAGGGCGTGATGCAGGTGGCGATCACCGCGCCGCAGAACCAGAACAGAAGACACCATGATCAAGACCGTTACGACCATCAACAATAAGTTGGGCCTGCATGCCCGCGCATCGGCCAAGCTCACCAAGCTCGCTGGCAGCTTCAGCTGCGAGGTCTGGATGAGCCGGGGCGAGCGCCGGGTCAACGCCAAGAGCATCATGGGCGTGATGATGCTGGCCGCCGGCCTGGGCAGCACGGTGGAGATCGAGACAAACGGCGCCCAGGAGCAGGAAGCCATGGACGCGCTCCTGGCGCTGATCAACGACAAATTTGGCGAGGGCGAATGACCTTTTCCATTCACGGCCTGGCGGTCTCCCGTGGCATTGCGATCGGGCGTGCCGTGCTGGTCGCGTCCAGCCGGGCCGACGTGGCGCACTACTTCATCGAGCCGGACAAGATTGCCGAGGAAGTGCAGCGCGTGAAAGTGGCCCGCGATGCCGTGGTCGAGGAGATCACGCGGGTGCAGCGCGAACTGCCCAAGGAGGCGCCGCCCGAGCTGGCTGCGCTGCTCGATGTGCACCTGATGCTGCTGCAGGACGAGCAGCTGAGCACAGGCGTCAAGCACTGGATCACCGAGCGCCACTACAACGGCGAATGGGCGGTGACCACGCAGTACGAGGTGTTTGCCCGCCAGTTCGACGAGATGCAGGACCCCTACCTGCGTGAGCGCAAGGCCGATCTGGAGCAGGTGACCGAACGCATCTTGCGCTACCTCAAGGGCGCGGGCTCACCCGTGCAGCCGCCTGCCCCCTCGCGCCGCGCGCAGCAGGACCTGCTGCTGGGCGACACGCTGGACGTGCCGCTGGTGCTGATTGCGCACGACATGGCGCCGGCCGACATGCTGCAGTTCAAGCAGAGCCTGTTCGCCGGTTTCGCTACCGATGTGGGCGGCCGCACTTCGCACACGGCCATCGTGGCGCGCAGCATGGACATCCCGGCGGTGGTGGGTGCGCGCAGCGCCAGCCAGCTGATCAAGCAGGACGACTGGGTCATCATCGACGGCGAGGCCGGCGTGCTCATCGTCGATCCCTCGCCCATCATCCTGGCCGAGTACGGCTTCAAGCAGCGCCAGGGCGAGCTCGAGCGCGAGCGGCTGAACCGGCTTCGCCACACCCCTGCCGTCACCCTGGACGGCCAGAAGGTCGAGTTGCTGGCCAACATCGAACTGCCCGAGGACACCAAGGGCGCAGTGGCCGCCGGCGCCGTGGGCGTGGGGCTGTTCCGCAGCGAGTTTCTCTTCATGGGCCGCGGCGGCGCCCTGCCCGATGAGGAAGAGCAGTACCAGGCCTATGTGCGTGCGCTCGAGGGCATGCATGGCCTGCCGGTGACCATCCGCACCGTGGACATCGGCTCAGACAAGCCGCTGGAGCGCAGCGCCCGCCAGGACACCCACCTCAACCCCGCCCTGGGTTTGCGGGCCATCCGATGGAGCCTGGCCGATCCGCCCATGTTCCTCACCCAGCTGCGGGCCATCCTGCGGGCGGCCGCGCACGGGCAGGTGAACCTGCTGGTGCCCATGCTGGGCCATGTGCGCGAGATCCGGCAGACCCTCTCACTGCTGGATCATGCGCGCGTGCAGCTGGACAACCGTGGCGTGCCCTACGGCCCCGTGAAACTGGGCGCCATGATCGAGGTGCCTGCGGCGGCCTTGATGCTCAAGGTGTTCCTGAAGTACTTTGACTTTCTCTCCGTCGGCACCAACGATCTGATTCAGTACACCCTCGCGATCGACCGGGCCGACGAGGCCGTGGCCCACCTGTACGACCCGTGCCATCCTGCGGTGCTGCGTTTGCTGGCCGACACCATTACCG
>CANGYC010000114.1 GCA_947457975.1 Comamonadaceae bacterium
CGCGTCCGGTGGCCGGCCCGGCTTGCCGGTCTGGGCCGTGGGCAGCTTGCTCAGGGCCATCGCCGACAGCTTGGAGGCCCGATTCAACCCCGTGGTGGTGCAGGGCGAAATCAGCAGCTTCACGAGGGCAGCCAGCGGCCACTGCTACTTCACCCTCAAAGATGAGCAGGGCCAGATCCGCTGTGCCTTGTTTCGCCGCGCCGCCTCCCTGTTGGACTTTTCCCCGCGAGACGGCCAGCTGGTCGAAGTGCGGGGTCGGCTGGGGGTGTACGAGCCCCGCGGCGAACTGCAACTGGTGGCCGAGTCGCTCAAGCGGGCCGGCGAGGGGAACCTGTTCGAGCGTTTCCTGCAGCTCAAGGCCCGGCTCGAGGCCGAGGGCTTGTTCGATGCGGGCCGCAAGCGGTCGCTGCCCCTCATGCCGCGCGCCATCGGTGTGGTGACCTCCCTGGGGGCTGCCGCCTTGCACGATGTGCTGAGCACCCTGCGACGGCGCGTGCCGCACACCCCCGTGGTGGTCTATCCCGCCAGTGTGCAGGGGGCGCAGGCAGCGGCCGAGCTGCAGGCTGCCTTGCGCCAGGCCTATGGCCGCGGCGAGGTCGATGTGCTGCTGCTGGTGCGCGGCGGCGGGGCCATGGAAGACCTGTGGTCCTTCAATGACGAAGTCCTGGCCCGCCTGATCGTTCAGTCGCCCATGCCGCTGGTGTGCGGGGTGGGGCACGAGACCGACTTCACCATCGCCGACTTCTGCGCCGATGTGCGCGCCCCGACCCCCACGGCGGCGGCCGAGCTGGCGGCGGCCCCTCAGCTCACCTGGCTGGGCGCCCTGGACCTGATGCAGGAGCGCCTGGAGGAGGGCCTGGCCCGCCAGCTCGAGAGCGCTCAGCAGCGCCTGGACCGTGCCGCAGGCCGCCTGGGCCAACCCTCGCACCTGGTCACCCGGGAGCAGGCCCGCCTCAAGCTGCTCGCTCAGCGGCTGTCTCATGCCTCGGCGCTTGGCTTGGAGCGGCGCGGCGTGGACCTCGAGCGCCGTGGCCAAGCGCTGCCGCGCTTGCGGGATCGGGCACTTGCTGCGCAGGCCCAGCGGCTGGACCAGGCCCGCCTGCGCCTGGAATTGCTCGACCCAAGCCTGGTGCTCCAGCGAGGCTATGCCTGGCTGACCGACCAGGACGGCCGGGCCCTGACCCGCGCTGCCCAGGCCGAGCCGGGACAGGCGCTGGTGGCGACCTTGTCCGACGGACAGCTCGACCTGCAGGTCCAGGGCCGCCGGCACTGACCTACAAGCGGGCGCAATGGACGGGCCGCAACCGGGTATTGCCAACCTTCCTACAATCGCGCCTGTTTTTGTTTTTTGTCACCATCCCACCCCCAAAGAGGACTTTATGGAACACACCCTGCCATCCCTGCCGTATGCCATCGATGCGCTGGCTCCCCACTACAGCCAGGAAACGCTGGAGTTCCATCACGGCAAGCATCACAACGCTTACGTGGTGAACCTGAACAACCTGCAAAAGGGCACCGAGTTCGAGTCCATGACGCTCGAGGAGATCGTCAAGAAATCCAGCGGCGGTATCTACAACAACGCGGCCCAGATCTGGAACCACACCTTCTTCTGGAGCTGCATGAAGCCCAGCGGCGGCGGCGAGCCCACCGGCGCCCTGGCTGCAGCCATCAACGCCAAATGGGGCTCCTACGCGGCCTTCAAGGAGGCCTTCGTGAAGTCGGCTGTGGGCAACTTCGGCTCCGGCTGGACCTGGCTGGTCAAGAAGGCTGACGGTTCGGTGGACATCGTCAACACGGGTGCCGCCGGCACGCCCCTGACCAGCGCCGACAAAGCCCTGCTGACCGTGGACGTCTGGGAGCACGCCTACTACATCGACTACCGCAACCTGCGCCCTAAATTCGTCGAGACCTTCTTCGACAAGCTGGTGAACTGGTCGTTTGCCGAGAAGAACTTCGCCTGATTACCTCAGGCACTGCGAACACCCGGTGACTTGTTCACCGGGTTTTTTTTGCCTCCGAAGTGACAACGGCCCTGAAAACCGAGGCTTGGCCGCCTTAAAATTTCGCGATGTGGTAGCCAAGTTCAAAAAATGAACGTGTGGTCAGAGGCCTGAAAGCACAATCCCCGACCATGCGTCAGTTGTGCCCAGCACGGCCCGGCGCCCAGCCACTTTCTCTCAGACAAATACACAGGAGCAAGCACCTTGAGCCAATCGTCTTCCACCATCGTCTACACGCTGACCGACGAAGCGCCCCTGCTGGCGACCAGCGCGTTTTTGCCCGTGATCCGCACTTTCGCGGCTCCCGCCGGCCTGGACGTGGTCACCAGCGACATCTCCTTGGCGGGCCGCGTGCTGGCCAATTTCCCGGAGTCCCTCACAGAGGCGCAGCGGGTGCCTGACGAACTCTCCGAGCTGGGCAAGCTCACGCTCAAGCCGCATGCCAACATCATCAAGCTGCCCAACATCAGCGCGTCCGTGGCCCAACTGGTGTCCTGCATCAAGGAGCTCCAGGCCCACGGCTACAAGGTGCCTGACTACCCCGAGAACCCCAAGACCGACGAGGAAAAGAGCGTCAAGGCCCGCTACGGCAAGTGCCTGGGCTCGGCGGTGAATCCGGTGCTGCGCGAGGGCAATTCCGACCGCCGTGCGCCCCGCGCCGTCAAGGAATACGCCCGCAAGAACCCGCACAGCATGGCCGAGTGGAGCCAGGCCTCGCGCACGCACGTCTCGCACATGCACCATGGCGACTTCTATCACGGTGAAAAATCCATCACCCTCGATCGCGCCCGCCGCGTGAAGATGGAGCTGATCACCCAGTCGGGCAAGACGGTGGTGCTCAAGCCCGAGGTCAAGCTGCAGGACCGTGAGGTCATCGACAGCATGTTCATGAGCAAGAAGGCCCTGCTGGACTTCTACGAGAAAGAGATCGAGGACGCCCACAAGACTGGCGTGATGTTCTCGCTGCACGTCAAGGCCACGATGATGAAGGTTTCGCACCCCATCGTGTTCGGCCACTGCGTCAAGATCTTCTACAAGGACGCTTTTGAGAAGCACGCCAAGACCTTCAAGGATCTGGGCGTGAACGTGAACAACGGCATGGTCGATCTCTACAACAAGATCGCCACGCTGCCCCAGAGCCTGCAGGAGGAGATCAAGCGCGACCTGCACGCCTGCCACGAGCACCGCCCCGAACTGGCGATGGTGGACTCGGCCAAGGGCATCACCAACTTCCACTCGCCCAATGACGTGATCGTCGACGCCTCCATGCCGGCCATGATCCGCGCCGGCGGCAAGATGTACGGTGCCGACGGGCGCCTGAAGGACGTCAAGGCCGTGATGCCTGAGTCGACCTTTGCTCGCATTTACCAGGAGATGATCAACTTCTGCAAGTGGCACGGCGCCTTCGACCCCAAGACCATGGGCACAGTGCCCAACGTGGGTCTGATGGCCCAGCAGGCCGAGGAGTACGGCTCGCACGACAAGACCTACGAGATGTCCGAGGACGGCGTGGCCAACATCACCGACCTGGACACCGGCGAAGTGCTGCTCTCGCAAAATGTCGGTGAGGGCGACATCTGGCGCATGTGCCAGGTCAAGGACGCGGCCGTTCGCGACTGGGTCAAGCTCGCCGTCAGCCGCGCCCGCAACTCCGGCATGCCGGTGGTGTTCTGGCTGGACCCCTACCGCCCGCACGAGGCCCAGCTCATCACCAAGGTCAAGATGTACCTGCACGAGCACGACACCACAGGCTTGGACATCCAGATCATGAGCCAGGTGCGTGCCATGCGTTACACCCTGGAGCGCGTCGTGCGCGGCCAGGACACCATCAGCGCCACGGGCAACATCCTGCGTGACTACCTCACCGACCTGTTCCCCATCATGGAGCTGGGCACCTCGGCCAAGATGCTGTCTGTGGTGCCGCTCATGGCCGGTGGCGGTCTGTATGAAACCGGCGCTGGCGGCTCGGCCCCCAAGCACGTGCAGCAGCTGGTCGAAGAAAACCACCTGCGCTGGGACAGCCTGGGCGAGTTCCTGGCCCTGGCCGTGTCCTTCGAGGAGCAGGGCATCAAGAACAACAACCCCCGCGCCAAGCTGCTGGCCAAAACCCTGGATGCGGCCACCGGCAAGCTGCTGGACAACCGCAAGAACCCCTCGCCCAAGACCGGTGAACTCGACAACCGCGGCAGCCAGTTCTACCTGGCCCTGTATTGGGCCCAGGAACTGGCTGCCCAGGCCGAGGACGCCGAGCTGGCGGCCAAGTTCGCGCCGCTGGCCAAGCAGCTGACGGCCAATGAAGCCAAGATCGTGGGCGAACTGCAGGCCGTGCAGGGCAAGCCTGCAGACATTGGCGGCTACTACAGGCCCGATGCCGACAAGCTCGCCGCCGTGATGCGTCCGAGCAAGACCTTCAACGAGCTGCTGGCCAGCGTCGCCTGAGCTTCATCGCCCATGAAAAAACCTCCCGCGGTGCGGGAGGTTTTTTTTCGCCCTGAAAGGGCTGCAGGCTCAGCGGAAGATCCCCGGGGCCTTGAGCTTGGAGCCTGCCTTGAGGCCCCGCTTGGCAAACCAGCCCTGGTGCATCTCCAGGACATAGCGAACCGGTGCGCTGGAGCAGTGCGAGTCCAGCGCCTGGGGCTTCATGTCTGCCAGGTTGACGATGGTGCCGTCGTCGGCGATGAAGGCCGCTGTCAGCGGCAGCAAGGTGTTCTTCATCCAGAAGCACTGGGTGGCCGGCTGCTCGAACACAAAGAGCATGCCTTCGTTGGCGGGCATGTCGGTGCGGAACATCAGGCCCGTGGCGCGCTGCTCAGATGTGGCGGCGACCTGCGCCTGGATCAGGTGCATGCCCGCCGAGACGGTGGTGCGGGGCAGTTGCAGCTGCGGCTGGTTGTCGGCCCAGGCGGCCAGGCACACCAGCGCGCTCAGCGTGCCCGCCAGCCAGCGGCGAGCTTGGGAAAACAGTCCTTGAAGGGCCATGGTTGGAGCGGGGCGTGAATGCCGTTTGTCGAGGGGAGCCTTGAGACCTCAAGACTAGAATCAAACGCATTATTTCGTAAATCGCGGCCAGCCTTTTCATTCATGTACCAGCACATCCAGGTCCCCGCGCAGGGGCAGAAGATCACCCTCAATGCGGATCAGACGCTCCGGGTACCGGATCAGCCCATCATTGCCTTCATCGAGGGCGATGGCGTGGGCGTCGATGTCAGCCCGGTGATGCGCCGCGTGGTCGATGCCGCCGTGGCCAAGGCCTATGGCGATCGCCGCCGCATCCACTGGATGGAGGTTTTCGCTGGGGAGAAGGCCACCCGCTTGTATGGCCCAGACGTCTGGCTGCCCGACGAAACCCTGCAGGCAGTGCGTGAGCATGTGGTTTCCATCAAGGGCCCCTTGACGACCCCTGTCGGCGGCGGCATCCGCTCGCTCAATGTCACCCTTCGTCAGGAGCTGGACCTGTATGTCTGTCTGCGCCCGGTGCAGTACTTCAAGGGTGTGCCTTCGCCCCTGAAAGAGCCCGAAAAGACGAACATGGTGCTCTTCCGGGAGAACTCGGAGGATCTGTACGCCGGCATCGAGTACGAGGCCGGCTCCGAGGAAGCCAAGAAGGTGGTGCGCTTTTTCACCCAGGAGATGGGTGTCAATCCCAGCCGCCTGCCGGCCACCTCGGCCATTGGCCTCAAACCGGTGTCGCGCGAGGGCACCGAGCGCCTGGTGCGCCAGGCCATCCAGTACGCCATCGACCACCACAAGCCCAGCGTCACCCTCGTGCACAAGGGCAACATCATGAAGTACACGGAAGGCGGCTTTCGCGACTGGGGCTACGCCCTGGCCCAGCGCGAGTTCGGCGCCAAGCCGATCGATGGCGGCCCCTGGTGCCGGCTCAAGCATCCCAGGACCGGCAAGGACATCTTCATCAAGGACGTGATTGCAGACGCCTTTTTGCAGCAGATCCTGATGCGTCCAGCCGAATACAGCGTGGTGGCCACCCTCAACCTCAATGGCGATTACCTCTCCGATGCCCTGGCGGCCCAGGTGGGCGGCATGGGTATTGCGCCGGGCGCCAACCTCGGCGATGCGGTGGCCATGTTCGAGGCCACCCACGGGACTGCTCCCAAGTACGCGGGCATGGACTACGTGAACCCGGGCTCCAGCATCCTGTCGGCCGAGATGATGCTGCGCCACATGGGCTGGACCGAGCCGGCAGACCTCCTCATCGCTGCCCTGGAGCGCGCCATCCTCAGCAAACGGGTCACCTACGACTTTGCCCGCCTGATGGAAGGCGCCACCCAGGTCAGCTGCTCCGGCTTCGGCCAGGTGATGATCGAGCACATGGATTGAAGGCCATGCACGGCCGCCCCCCCTGAGCCGGCTGTGATCGTTAGAATGGTTTTATGGCGACGAAATTACCCCAAGTTCCTACGCCACCGGGTCTTCCCACCTTGCGTCCCGACGCTCCCAGCGGCGGGGATTCGGTGGTCCTCGAGCGCAGGCCAGAGAAGGTCTTGCCACCGCAGATGTATCAGGTGGTTCTCCTGAACGACGACTACACCCCGATGGAGTTCGTGGTGATCGTCATCCAGGAGTTCTTCAACAAGGACCGAGAAACGGCCACGCAGATCATGCTCAAGATTCACCTGGACGGCAAAGGGGTGTGCGGCGTCTTCTCCAAGGACGTGGCCAACACCAAGGTTGAGCAGGTCACCGAAGCCGCGCGCAAGAACGGCCACCCTCTGCAATGCATCTGCGAACCGGTTGAATTGTGAGAAACGCCCCCATCTCCCCTTCAACCCCCCGATTCAAGGGCGCAAGCCGAAAGGAAGATCAATGATTGCCCAGGAACTAGAAGTCAGCTTGCACATGGCCTTCGTCGAGGCACGGCAGCAGCGCCACGAGTTCATCACCGTGGAGCACCTCCTGCTGGCCCTGCTGGACAACCCTAGCGCGGCTGAAGTGCTGAGGGCCTGCTCCGCGAATGTGGAGGACCTGCGCAAGTCGCTGTCCAACTTCATCAAGGACAACACCCCCCAGGTTGCTGGCACCGACGACGTGGACACCCAGCCGACGCTGGGCTTCCAGCGTGTCATCCAGCGCGCCATCATGCATGTGCAATCCACAGGCAATGGCAAGAAGGAAGTCACCGGCGCCAACGTGCTGGTGGCCATCTTCGGCGAAAAAGATTCTCACGCCGTGTACTACCTGCACCAGCAGGGCGTCACGCGCCTGGATGTGGTGAACTTCATCGCCCACGGCATCAAGAAGAGCGACCCGCCCGAGCCCAGCAAGCCCGGTGAGAGCGCTGCCGAGAACGAAGAAACCGCCGAGAAGAACGAAAAGGCCTCCCCGCTCGAGCAGTACACCCAGAACCTAAACCAGCAGGCCCTGGCCGGCAAGATCGATCCGCTCATCGGCCGCGAATTCGAGGTCGAGCGTGTCATCCAGATCCTGTGCCGCCGCCGCAAGAACAACCCGCTGCTGGTGGGCGAAGCCGGTGGGGGCAAGACCGCCATCGCCGAGGGCCTGGCGTGGCGCATCACGCA
>CANGYC010000115.1 GCA_947457975.1 Comamonadaceae bacterium
CTTGCCCGGCGCCGCGCAAGACCGCCCGACGCGCCTGATCGTCGCGCTCGAGCTTGGCGGCGCCCACAAAGGCGGCGGCCATAGGGCCAAATTTGATCGCGATGCGGCCTTTGACCTTCTCGCCCTCTTGCGACTCGATGGCCGCACCGGGCAAGCAGGCCGCCACCGCCGGCAGATCGCCCATGAAGGCCCAGACCGCCTCAGCCGGGTAGGGCAGTTCGAAGCTGGCTTCGATGCGGGTGCCGCCTCGAATGGCAGCGACTTCCTGCTCCAGCGCCACAGGCTCTGCCGCCGGCGCAGTCAGCACAGCCGCCGCTGCCGTAGATGCTGCGCGACCGACCTGCGCCATCAGGGGCATGGCTTTGATGCCCCCTTGGGTGTCCGCCACGAGCGGCGGCGCGAATTGTCCGGCGCGGGCTTGAGCGCGCAGGGCGTTGATGTCGGGGTCAGGCTCGGCGCGCAACTGCGCCAGCACGTCCAGGATGGCTGCCACGATGCCCATGTAGCCGGTGCAGCGGCACAAATTGCCAGCCAATTCCAAGCGCACCCGGGCCTCGTCGGCATCAGGCAAGCGCAGCACAATGTCGCGGGCCGTGGCCAGCATGCCAGGGGTGCAATAGCCACACTGCAGCGCATGGTGACGGGTGAAGGCCGGGCGCAGGCGCTGCATGATTGCATCGCCGTCATAGCCTTCGACCGTGGTGACATGGCGGCCCTGGCAGCTGACGGCAAAGGTGATGCACGAGCGCACTGGCTCGCCGTCGACCAGCACCGTGCAGGCGCCGCAGACCCCGTGTTCGCAGCCCAGGTGCGTGCCAGTCAGGCGGGCGCTGTCGCGCAGGAAATCACCCAGATGAGTGCGCGCCTCGACTTCGGCCGCAAGCCGGTTACCGTTGATGTGGAGCGTGATGGCCTTCATGGGTCAAGCGGGGCCGTCAGGCGGTGCGAGCTGGCCAGCCGGCCTGCTCGAGCGCACGCGCTAGGCAGACAGCGTGTAATTGGTGGTCGATCGGATCGCGCTCGGGCAGTGCGGCAGCAACCGCCTCGCGCAAGCGGCTCAGGGCCAGGGTCGCAGTGCCGGGCTCGCCCAGTTCTTGGGCAAGGGCTGCAAGCAGCAGCGGCGGGCCATCGAGAGCGCCCAGGGCCAAGCGCCAGGGCGCTCCGGGGGCGACCTGACACACCGCCGCGCTTGCATCGGCAAACTCACCGGGCTTGCGGCAGAACTTGTAATAGCCCCAACGGCCCTGGGCCATGGCGGGCACCCGTACCGCAGTGATCAACTCGTCCTGCGCCAATTCGGTGGTGTAGGCGGCCTGCATGAAGCCCTCGAGCGGGCGCTCGCGCACGCCATGCGGCGACTGCAGGCGCAGCACCGCGCCCATGACCACCAGGGCCAACACCCAGTCGGCGGCTGGGTCGGCATGGGCCAGGCTGCCGCCCAGCGTGCCCTTGTTGCGGATGGCTCGGTAGGCAATGCCGGCTGCGACCTGCCGCATCGGATGCGCGGCCAGCGCCGGATGGCGACCGTCCTCGATGGACGCGTGCGTGAGCCGCGCGCCGAGCACCAACTCCTGGCCCTGCACCTCGACCGAGGTCAGGCCCGCCAGATTGGCTAGGTCCACCAGCACTTGCGGCCGGCTCAGGCGCAGATTGAGCATGGGGCCCAGCGATTGACCGCCGGCAATCAGCTTGGCTCGGCCACCGCCAGCGGCCAGCAGACGCAGCGCCTCCTGCACATCGGCAGCGCCCTGATGTTCGAAAGCGGCAGCCTTCATGGCGCTGCCTCCTTGCGGCCTTGGGCCAGGGCGCCGAGGAGCCGCCGCGGCGTCAAGGGCGTCATCAACAGCTCGGGGGCGCCGGTGCCGCGCAGCGCATCGTTGACCGCGTTAAACAGGACGGCCGGCGGCGCTATGGCGCCGCCCTCGCCCATCCCCTTGGCGCCAAATTCGGTGTGAGGCGACGGGGTCTCGAAGTGGTCAATGCGAATGCTTGGAATCTCGGTGGCGCCAGGAAGCATGTAATCGGCCAGGGTCGAGGCCAGGGGCTGGGCCTGCTCGTCGTAGCACATCTCCTCATACAGGGCGGTGCCTATGCCCTGAGCAATGCCGCCGATGGTTTGGCCTTCGACGATCATCGGGTTGATCACCACGCCGCAGTCTTCGACCACCGCGTAGTCCAGGATCTCGATCGCGCCGGTGTCTTGATCGACCGCCACCACTGCCGCATGACTGGCATAGCTGAAGGCCCCGGTATCGACCTTGGGCTTGTAGCCGGTGGACACCTCCAGGCCGGCTCGATCCACATTGGCTGGCAGCTTTTGCGGATTGATGTACCAGGCATTGCCAATCTCAGCCAGCGTCACCGACGCATCGCCCGCATAGGCGCGGCCCTGGGCCAGCACCACGGTAGCCGGATCCACACCCATCAGGTGGCCGGCGATGTGACGCAGCCGGGGCGCCAGCTGCTTGCAGGCCACGCCCACTGCGCCGCCGGTCATGACCATGGCCCGCGAGGCGTAGGTGCCGCTGGAATACGGTGTCTGGCCGGTGTCGCCGTGGATCATGCGCACCCGGTCGATGGGCACGCCCAACACCTCATGGGCGATCTGCGCAAAGCTGGTTTCCATGCCCTGGCCATGTGAATGCACGCCGACCCGGATTTCCAGGCCGCCGTCGGCCGTCATCCTGACCATGGCCTGGTCATAGCCCGGGATCACCGCCGTGCCCCAGGTGGCGAACACCGAGGTGCCGTGGGCGGACTGCTCACAGTAGGTGGCGGTCCCGATGCCGATCCGCCGCCCATCGGCCTCACCCCGGCGCTGGCGCTCTAGAACCGCAGGCAGGTCGATCATCTCGAGCGCGCGGCGCAGGCTGGCTGGGTAATCGCCGCCGTCGAAATGCTTGTTCGCCACGTTGATGTAGGGCATTTGCTGAGGCTTGACCAGGTTGTCCAGCCGCACCTCCCAGGGCTCGCGGCCGACCTCTCGCGCCAGTGCGTCCATCAGCAAGTCCATGGCAAAGCAGACCCCGGTGCGCGCCACGCCGCGGTAAGGCACAAAGCCTGGCTTGTTGGTGGCAACGCAGCGGGTCTCGCAGCGGTAGCCGCGAAAGTCGTAGGGACCGGGCAGATTGCCCACCGCCTGACCAGGCTCGAGGCCGGCGGTGAAAGGCCAGACCGAATAGGCGCCACCGTCAATGGTGATCACGGCGTCGAGGGCCAGCAGTCGGCCACGCCGGTCGGCATAGGCGGTGACCTCGTAGTGGTGCTGGCGGGAGTTGGCACCGGCGATCAGATGCTCGCGGCGGTCTTCCAGGAAACGGAAGGGACGGCGGTAGGTCTTGGCCAGCCAGGCCACGCAGACCTCCTCCTGCTGCAACACGCATTTGTAGCCGAAGGCGCCGCCCACATCGGGAGAGATCACCCGCACCCGCTCCTCGGGCAGATCGAGCAGCTGGGCCAGACCGGTGCGGATCAGGTGCGGCACCTGGGTGGCGCTGCAGACCACCAACTGATCGACCTGAAAGTCCCAATAGGCCAGAACCGCCTTGCCCTCCAGGGGCACCATGCACTGGCGCGACAGCTCAATGCTGCGCTGTACCTTGACCTCAGCCTGCGCTGCCAGGGCCTCGAAATCCTTGTCGGCGCGCAAGGTGACAAAGCGGTTGTCCTTCCAGCCCGGGTGCAGCAACTCGGCGTCTGGCGCCAGCGCGGACCAGACTTCGGCATGCACCGGCAGTTCCTCGTATGCGACCTCGACCCGCTCGATCAAGTCCTCCGCCTGGGCCCGGGTGGCTGCAAAAGCCATGGCCACCGGCTCACCGACAAAGCGCACCTTGCCTGAGGCCAGAGGCGGTTGGGCCGATTCCTGGTAGCTCGGCAGGGTGGAGGGCGCGACGATGTCCAGAGCGTCGAGCATGGTCTCGCGCAGCACGATCTGCGGCGCGATGTCCTCGGGCACCTGGGTGGACACGATGCGGGCATGGGCCAGCGGGCTGCGCAAAAACGCCACCTCGCACAGACCGGGCATGACCATGTCGGCCACAAAATTACCCTGACCGGCCAGATGCCGTGCGTCTTCCTTTCGCGGCACCCGGGCCCCGATGCCCTGCGCCTTGACGCCGCTCAGCCCGCGGTCACTGTGGTCCATGAACGCCTCCTACCCAGCCCAGAACAAGAAGGAACTTTTTTGTTCGTCATCTGCCATCCATGGCGATGAGCAAGCCCGTTGTTTTGATCAGTGTACGGACAAGTTTTGGGAGGCGTAAGCCTGTCATGTCCGCAAGCACTCGGTGATTACCCGAGGCGCCGCAGCAGCGCGGCGCACAGGCCAAGGCGGTGGCATGTCGACTCATCGCTTGGGTGCCGAAGAGTCAGAACCACCCCGCCCCGAGACGCTGGCCCATAGGGCCCGCCAGAGCAAGGAAAAACCATTGAGCTCCTTGTTCGGGCCGCGCGCGGTCTTGGTCATCAAGCGCACGTCGGCCAAGGTTTGCTGGCTGGCCGCCAACACAGCTTGGCATTGCGCAAGCAGGGCCCGGACATCCTGGCTGCTCACCTGAGCGCCGACCGGCGGTGCAGCCATCCCGGCCCCTGTGGTGACGGTGGCTAAAGGTGGCAGCGCGGCCGACAGCGCCGCCGCCGACGCATCCAGGCGTTCATCGAGCAGCATCTCGCTGAGGTTCTGCTCAAACTGTCTCAGGAGCTGAGTTGCCACCTCGGAAATCATGCCGCTACCGCGGCCATACTGGGCGATGGCGCCGGTCAGCTGCAGTTGGGTGTGCACCGTCACATCGGTGCCACTGTCTGAAGCCTTGAGCGTGAAGCTGAATTCGGATTGAGCGCCGCCCCGGCCCTTGGCGTCCATGCCCGCACCCTTGAGCCATGCCACATGCGCCTGCTCGTCCACACGCATCAGCTCGGCCTGGCCGTCAAATGACAACTTGACCGGCCCGAGCTTGACCGCCACCGAACCCCTGTAACGCTTTTCATCCAGGACCTCGGTCAGTCGGGCGCCAGGCAGGCAAGGCAGGATGCGCGGCACGTCGAGCATGAGCTTCCAAGCCTCAGTCAAGGGCAAGGGCACATGAAAATGGTTGGTAAATTCCATCAGAGACCATCCTCGTCAATTGTTCCAGGCGAGCGGCCATGGCCGAGCATTTCTGCAACCCGCATCGGCGTCAGCGGGAACTCACTGATGCGCACGCCCCTCGACCACAGTGCGTCTTCGACTGCGCCGACCACCGCGGCCGGCACGGCAATGGTCGAGCATTCACCGACGCCCTTGACCCCCAGCTCATTGAGCGGCGAAGGCGAGGGCGCAAAAATGACCTGGATGGGCGGTACCTCGGGTGCCGTGGGCAGCAGGTAGTCCCCGAAGTTGGTGTTCAGGGGCTGGCCGTTCTCGTCATAAGCCATGTGCTCGAACAAGGCATTGCCCAGACCATGCACCACACCACCGACCACCTGACCTTCAGCCAACTGCGGATTAATGATATTGCCGCTGTCCTGCACCGCCAGGTAGCGCTGGACCTCGATGTGGCCAATCTCCGGGTCCACCTCAACCTCGCAGACATGGCAGGCGCCGGCATAGGTTTGCGCGTCACATTGAAAGTGCACGGTCTCTTCCAGCCCCGGGTCATCGACCATCGGCAGGACATAGCCGGGCACCCCCTTCATCAACATGGACAACCGAGCCAGCGGGACGCGGTGCTCCCCGTCCAGACTCAGCACCTCGCCCTGACTCAAGCGCAGCACGCTGATCTCAACGCCCAGCACCGCCGATGCCACCTTGAGCACCTTGTCGCGCAGATTGCGGGCGGCCTGGTTCGCCGCATTGCCTGCCATGATGGCTTGCCGGCTGGCGAAACCTCCGTGGCCGTAGCCGATCATGGCGGTATCGCCGGCCAACACCTCGATGGCTTGAGGCCCTAGTCCGAAGTGCGGCGCGCACAACTGTGCCAGCGTGGTCTTCAGGCCCTGTCCCATGGCCAGAGCCCCGGTGTAGATGGCTACCGTGCCAGAAGGCTGTATCTTCAAGCGCACTGATTCATAGGGTCCCCGCCCGGTCGGCTTGACCGAGTTGGCGAGCGCCCAGCCGCGCAGACGCCCCCGGCTTTCGGAGGCCTGGCGGCGCGCGGCAAAGCCGGGCAGATCGGCCGCTTCGACCGCACGCGCCTGCAGTGCAGGAAAGTCGCCGGAATCGATGGTCAGTGGCAGACCTGCGCGAGACTTCAGGGGCTTGACGTAGGGAATCTTGTCGGCCGGAATCAGGTTTCGCCGTCGGCATTCCACCGGGTCCATGCCCAGCTCGCGTGCCAGGCGGTCCAGCAGGCGCTCCATGACAAAGGCGGCCTGCGGATAACCAGCGCCGCGGATGGTCGCCACGGGCACCTTGTTCGTGTGCACCACCGACACATCCAAGTGGTATGAAGGCAGGATGTAAGGACCGGAGATCGACGAAGCCGCGTTGTACGGCACATTGGTGCCTTGCGGCGTATAGGCGCCGTGGTCGTGGATCATGGTGCCGCGCAGGCCGCGGATTTTGCCTTCGAGGTCGGCCGCCAGTTGCATCGACCAATACTGGTCGCGCTCCTGCACGGCCGAGATGAAATGCTCACGCCTGTCTTCGACCCATTTGACTGCCCGACCCAGCTTGCGCGCCAGGGCGGGGATCACCACCTCTTCCGGGTAGATCATGAATTTGGCGCCAAACCCACCGCCGACTTCTGGGGTGATCACCCGCAGCCGCTCTTCAGGCTGGCCCAGCATCAACGCCAGGGTGTAGTGCAACTCATGTGCCATCTGAGTGGACGACCACACCATCAGGGTATCTGTTGATTTCTCTACCTTTGCCAGTACACCGCGACCCTCCATGGGGTGGCCGGCGCCCCGATGCACCCAGAAGTCCTCGGTGATCAGCACCTGTGGCTGTGCGAATTCCTCGTCCGTGGGACCGTAGGCCATCACGTAATGCTGCAGGACGTTGGAGGTCAGCTCGGTTCGCACGGGTGGCGATTCGGGCCGCACCGCCTCGCGGCAGTCGGCCACCACCGGCAAGGACTCGTAACTGACTTGGACCAGGCTGGCCGCGTCTTCGGCCACATGCCGGCTACAGGCCACCACCACCGCAATGGCCTCGCCGACAAAAGCCACCTCGTGATCGACCAGCACAAAAGGCGTGGTGTTCTCGGGCAGTGCCGCCAGCGCAAAGCCCAAGGGCATGCGCCAAGAGGTGAGCTCGCCAAACAAGTCCTGCTTGACATACACCCCGATCACGCCGGGCACCGCGCGGGCCCGCTGGGTGTCTACAGAGACGATGCGCGCATGAGCCTGCGCGCTGCGTACAAAGCAGGCATGGCAGGCGTCATCGACCGGCACATCATCCAGAAAGCGGGCTTGACCGCGCAGCAACTGCTCGTCTTCGACGCGGGGGACGCTCTGCCAGATGCCCGAACTGGGTGGGTTGGCGGTCATGCGGACCTCCCGCGCTGCACCGCCTCGACCGCCTTCAAGGCGGCA
>CANGYC010000116.1 GCA_947457975.1 Comamonadaceae bacterium
CAGCCGCGCCAGCACCTGGTGGACTTCATTCGCAATGAACTGGGCCTCAAGGGCTCTCACCTGGGCTGCGAGCACGGCGTGTGCGGCGCCTGCACCGTCGAGGTCGACGGCCGCATCGTGCGCGGCTGCCTCACCCTGGCGGTGCAGACCCAGGGCTGCAAGGTGCGCACCATCGAAGGCCTGAGCGATGACGGCGATGTGCGCGACCTGCAAGAAGCCTTCGTTCGCAACAATGCGCTGCAGTGCGGCTTTTGCACCCCGGGCATGGTCATGGCTGCCAAAGAGCTGCTGGAGACCAAGCCCGATGCCACACGTGAGGAAGTGCGTGAGTGGATGAGCGGCAACTACTGCCGCTGCACCGGCTACCACGCCATCGTCGACGCCATCTGTGAAACCCTGGCTGAACGCGCCCGCAAGGGCCAGAAGGTGGGCGCATGAATACAAGCACCCTGATGCCCCTGGACGAGGCCGTGATCTCCAGCACCACCAAAGCCGGCTCCGAGGTTGAGGAGCGTCCCACGATCCATCCGGCCGATGCAGGCGACAAGCCCCTGCATCACCTGACTGAAGATCAGCGCTACATCGGCCAGAGCGTCGAGCGTCCGAGCGCGCGCAAGCTGGTGCAGGGCCAAGGCACCTACATCGACGACATCGAGCTGCCACGCATGGCGCATGTGGTGTACTGGCGCAGCCCGGTCGCACACTCCCGCATCAAGGGCATTGATGCATCGGCGGCAAGTGGCATGCCGGGCGTGATTCTGGTGGCTGATGGCCATGACATCGCCAAGGTCTGCAAGCCCTGGGTGGCGGTTTTGGGGCACTTGGCAGGCATGAAGTCGGCGCCGCAATACCCGCTGGCGATGGACCGCGCTTGCTGGCAGGGCGAGCCGGTGGTGGCCATCGTGGCCGAGACGCGCGAACAAGCCGAGGACGCGCTGCAGGTGCTGCAGGTGGACATCGAGGAGCTCGATCCCGTGGTCGACATGGAGAGCGCGCTTGATGCCTCCACGCCGCTCATTCACCCCGAGCTGGGCGACAACCTGTGCTTTACGCGCAGCCTGAACGTCGGCGAGGTGGACGATGCCTTTGCCAAGGCCGACTCGGTGGTCGAAACCACCTTCGAATTTGGCCGCCACACCGGCGTCACGCTCGAGCCGCGCTGTCAGATTGCCGAATGGAATTCAGCCGATCAAAAGCTCACCGTCTACCACTCGTTCCAGGCGCCGCACATGATGCAGGACCTGTACGCGCGGCAGTTCGATCTGCCCGAGTCCCATGTGCGTGTGCTCTGCAAGGACGTGGGTGGCTCCTTCGGTATCAAGGTGCATGCGTACCCGGATGACTTTGCTACCGTGGCGCTGTCCATCATGTGCAAGCGCCCCGTCAAGTTTGTGGCCGACCGCCTCGAGAGCTTCACCAGCGACATCCATGCCCGGCACCACCGGGTGAAGGCGCGGATTGCCACCAGCAAGAGCGGTGAGATTCTGGCCTTCGAGATGGACGACCTCACGGGCATCGGCCCCTATTCGATGTTCCCGCGCACCAGCGCCATTGAGGGCAACCAGGTGGTCAATCTGGTCGGCGGCCCCTACAAGCACAAGCACTACCGCGCGCAGCTCAATGTGGTGTTTCAGAACAAGACACCCACCTGCCAGTACCGCGGCGTGGGCCACCCCATTGCCTGTGCCGTGACGGAAGGCCTGGTGGACCAGGCCGCGCGTTCGATCGGCATGGACCCGCTGGAGTTCCGCAAGAAGAACGTTATTCCTGACGACGCGTACCCGACCGCCGGTGCCAGCGGCATCAAGTTGGAGGTGCTGTCGCACGAGGCTTGCCTGCGCAAGATCGAGCAGATGATGGACTACCCCAAGCTCAAGGCCGAGATCGAAGCGCTGCGTGCTAAGGGCATTTACCGCGGCATCGGTTTTGCCGCGCTGATTGAGCTGACCAACCCCAGCGCTGCCTTCTACGGCGTGGGCGGAGCGCGCATCGCCTCGCAAGATGGCTGCACGATTCGCCTGGATCCGAGCGGCGCCCTCAGCGTGAGCGTGAGCGTGGGAGAGCAAGGCCAGGGCAACGACGGCATTTACCGCCAGATTGCGGCCGATGCGGTTGGTGTCGATCTGGAGAAGATTCGGCTGGTGCTCAGCGATACCGATGTCACGCCCTATGGCGGTGGCACCTGGGCATCGCGCGGTGCAGGCGTGGGCGGCGAGGCGGTGCTGCTGGCTGGCCAGGCGCTGCGCGCCAACATCCTGAAGGTGGCTGCGGTCATCCTCAAGCGCGATGTGGCCGAGTTGGCCATCCGCCGTGGCAAGGTGGTGGATGCCAAGACCATGGAGCCGGTGCTCGACTTTGCGGAGTTGGGCCGCATCGCCTACTTCCGCTCGGACACCTTGCCCAACGACTTCACGCCCGAGCTGATGGTCACACGCCACTACGCCCAGCGCGACTACCCCTTCATCTTCACCAACGGCGTCCAGGCCTCGTATGTCGAGGTCGACCCGGACACCGGTTTCGTCAAGCTGCTCAAGCACTGGGCGGTGGAAGACTGCGGGCGGGTGATCAACCCCAAGTTGGTGGACGAGCAGATCCGCGGTGCGATTGTTCAGGGCATTGGCGGCGCGATGCTCGAAGAGTGTCTGTACGACGACCGCGGCCTCATGATCAACGCCAGCATGGCCGATTACCTGGTGCCGATGAGCGGCGAAATGCCCGACATCGACGTGGCCCACGTGCAGACGCCTACCCGCAGCTCGCAGCTGGGCGCCAAGGGCGCAGGTGAGGCCGGCACAGCCGGCGCGCCCGCGGCTGTGATGAATGCGATCAATGACGCGCTGTCGCCGTTCCAGGCTCAGTGCTGGTCGCAGCCACTCACGCCGCAAAAGATCCTGCAGGCGCTGGGCAAGGTGTAAAGCGCTTTGATGGATGGCAAGGCCTGCGCAGGCCTTGCCCCTTCAGCGTTCGAGCGTCACAAAGCTGTAGCGCAGCCCTTGTGAAGAGACGCCGGACTGGCGTGCGGTTTCGCGCCAGCCTGCGTCCAGCACGGGGGCGTAGGCGTCACCCTCAAATTCACGGTCGATTTCGGTGAGCTCGATGCGCCGCGCCTGGGCTAGCGCCTGTGCGTAGATCTGCGCACCGCCCATCACCCAGATGTCCTCTGCCTCTGCACACAGGGCGATGGCTTGAGCCAAATCGCCCGCACGCTCGGCGCCTAGTGCGGCCCAGTCGGGTTGGCGCGTGAGCACCACATTGCGCCTACCGGGGAGCGGGCGAAAGCGGGGCGGCAAGGAATCCCAGGTTTTGCGGCCCATGATGACGGGGCAGCCCTGGGTCAGTTGCCTGAAGTGCGCCAAGTCCTCTGGCAGGTGCCAGGGCATGGCGTTGTCTTTGCCGATCACGCCATTGGCAGCGCGTGCGTAAATCAGGTTGATGCGCGGCATCGCAGGCGAGCGGCTAGTCAGGCTCAGACCGCCACGGGCGCCTTGATGGCCGGGTGGTGCTCGTAGCCCAGCACCTCGAAGTCTTCGAACTCGTAGTCGAAGATGCTGGGCGGGCGGCGCTTGATCGACAGGCGCGGGTAGGGCAGGGGCGTGCGGGAGAGCTGCAGGTCGACTTGTTCCTGGTGGTTGGCGTAGATGTGGCAATCGCCGCCGGTCCAGATGAAGTCACCCACCTCCAGGTCGCACTGCTGGGCCACCATGTGCGTGAGCAGGGCGTAGCTGGCAATGTTGAAGGGCACGCCCAGGAAGATGTCGGCGCTGCGCTGGTAGAGCTGGCAGCTGAGCTGGCCGGGCCGCCCGTCCTGGCCGGGGGCCACGTAGAACTGAAAGAAGGCGTGGCAGGGCATGAGCGCCATCTTCGAGAGTTCAGCCACGTTCCAGGCGCTCACGATGATGCGGCGCGAATCGGGGTTGGTCTTCAAGGTCTTGATGACTTCGGCCACCTGGTCGATGTGCCCGCCATCCGGCGTGGGCCAACTGCGCCATTGCACGCCGTACACCGGCCCCAGGTCGCCGTCTTCCCGGGCCCATTCGTCCCAGATGGTCACGCCGCGCTCCTTGAGCCAGTTGTTGTTGCTCGAGCCCTGCAGGAACCACAGCAGCTCATGGATGATGGATTTGAGGTGCACCTTCTTGGTGGTCACCAGCGGGAAGCCCTGCCGCAGGTCAAAGCGCATCTGGTGGCCGAACACGCTCTTGGTGCCGGTGCCCGTGCGGTCTGCCTTGAACACCCCGTGGGTGTTCACGTGGCGCATGAAGTCTTCGTATTGGGAGGGCGTGGACATGGCGGCGTAGAGGGCGGGAAAGAAGGCTCAAACCATTGTAGGTGCCTGCCCCCGGCTGGGCAGCGCCCGTGGCGGGCGGGGCTCAGCGCTGGAGCACTCGGCCTGGGTTGAGGATGTTCTGCGGGTCCAGGGCCTGCTTGATGGCATGCATCATGGTCAAAGCCACGGGCGACTTGTGGTGCACCAGTTCACCGGCCTTGAGGCTGCCCACCCCATGTTCGGCCGAGATGGAGCCGCCGAATCGGCGCACCGCGCCGTAGACGAGATCGTTGACCTGGCCTTCCTGGTTGCGCAGGAATTGCTGCGCATCGCTGTCTGCCGGTGCCTGTACGTTGTAGTGCAGGTTGCCATCGCCCAGATGCCCGAAGTTGACCAGCCGCACCCCTGGGATCTCGCGCGCTAGCAGCGCATCGGTCTCGCGCACAAACTGCGGAATGGCCGAGATGGGCACCGAGATGTCGTGTTTGATGTTCAGGCCTTCCTCGGCCTGTGCCAGCGGAATGCTCTCGCGTACATGCCAGAGCTGCTGGGCCTGGGCGATGTTCTCGGCCACCACGGCGTCGGTCACTAGCCCGCTGTCGAGCGCTTTTTCCAGCAGCTGCTCGAACATGGCACGCGCATGCTCGGCGGACTCGTGGTCGGAGTTTTCCAACAGCACGCAATAGGGCGTGGCTTCGTGGAAGGGCACTCGCTGCTGAGGAAAGTGCTTGGCCACCAGACTCAGGGCGAACTGGCCCATCACCTCAAAGCCCGTGAGCGAGGCGCTGAGCTCACGCTGCGCCAGGCCCAGCAGGGCCACGGCCTCGTCCATGCCGGGCACGGCCGCCCAGGCTGTGAGCCGCGCGGCGGGCAGGGGATGCAGCTTGAGCGTGGCCGCGGTGATGACGCCCAGCGTGCCTTCGCTGCCAATAAAGAGATCGCGCAGGTCGTAGCCGGTGTTGTCCTTGCGCAGGCCCGACAAGCCCTCCCAGACCTCGCCCTGCGCCGTCACCACCTCCAGGCCCAGGCAGAGCTCGCGCGCATTACCGTAGCGCAGCACCTGGGTGCCGCCAGCATTGGTGGCCAGGTTGCCACCAATGGTGCAACTGCCCTCAGCTGCCAGGCTCAAGGGGAAAAGCAGGCCTTGCTGGCGGGCGGTCTCCTGCAGTGTCTGCAGGATGCAGCCGGCCTCGGCCGTGAGCGTGAGGTTGGCCGCATCCAGGGCGCGCACCCGGTTCATGCGCTGCAGGCTCAGCACCACCTGGGTGCCGCTGTCGTCGGGCACCGAGCCGACCACCAGCCCCGTGTTGCCGCCCTGGGGCACGAGCGAGGTGCCTGCCTGGGCGCAGGCCTTCACCACCTGCGCCACTTCCTCGGTGGTGCCGGGACGCACCACGGCCAGGGCCTTGCCGCGTGCGCGTTTGCGCCAGTCGGCTTCCCAGGCGCTGAGGTCGCCCTCGGTCAGCACATTCGCCGAGCCGCAGATCGAGACCAGTTGCTCCAGCAAGGCAGTGTGGTGCATGGTGCGGTCTTTCAGGCAGGTGTGTCGGGTGATTGGGCTGCTTGCTTGAGCCGAATCCGCACATGCATCGCGCAGGCGGTGAAGAGCACCAGGCACAGAAACACTTCAATCAAGGCCAGCACATTGCCTGGTGGCTTGTCGCTCCAGGCCCGTACGGCGCCTTCCATGAAGTACAGCCACACCATCAGGCTGACCCAGCGGTAGGTGTAGAGCTTGTTCTTCAGGAAACCACCCAGTGGTATGCACAGCGGCAGCACCTTCAGGGCCAGTAGCGACCCGCCGGGGCGGATGGGGGCGAGCCACATCTCCCAGGCAAGCCCGAGGATGATCAGGCCTGCCAGGCTGGTCAGCGCCAGCAGGCGCGTGAGATCGATGTGGCTGCGGTGGTTCATGGGGATGGCATGATACCGGCCATGAACGTTCAGCAGTGGTTCGAGGACTTGTCGCGCTTTCCCTGGCGAGACACGGCCATCACCCTGCGCCAGCGCTTTCGGGAGGACCGGATGGGCCTGGCCGCCAGCAGCCTGACCTTCACCACCTCCATCGCGCTGGTGCCTTTTTTCACGGTGGCCCTGGCCATCTTCACGGCCTTTCCCATGTTCGCCAAGCTGCAGGTCTTGCTGCAGGCCTGGCTGGTGGAGAGCCTGATTCCCGAGAACATTGCCCGCCAGGTGCTGGGCTACCTCACGCAGTTCACCCGCCAGGCCAATCGCCTGGGATTTGCAGGTCTGGCCGTGCTGGCGGTCACGGCGGTCGCCCTGGTGCTGACCATCGACCGCACGCTCAACGCCATTTGGCGGGTGCGCCAGCCCCGGCCCCTGACACAGCGCCTGTTGATCTACTGGGCCGCTGTCACGCTGGGGCCCTTGCTGCTGGCCGGCAGTCTGGCTGCCACCTCTTACGTGCTGCCCCTGGTGCGAGGCGGCGGCGGGGCGCCGTCGGATGTGGTTCAGTTCTTCATCGACCTCCTGGAATTTTTGATGCTTTCGGGTGCGATGGCGGCGCTCTACCGCTACATGCCCAATACCTACGTGAAGTGGTCGCATGCCTGGGTGGGCGGGCTCTTCGTGGCCGTGGGCATGGCGGTGGCCAAAAAAATCCTCGCGCTCTACCTTCAATCGGTTCCCACCTACTCGGTGGTCTACGGTGCCTTTGCCACCGTGCCCATCCTGCTCGTGTGGATCTACATGGCCTGGATGATCGTGCTCTCGGGCGCGGTGATCACCGCCTACCTGCCCAGCTTGCTTCTGGGCGTGGGCCGGCGCGGCACGGGGCCAGGTTTTGCTTTTGAACTTGCGCTGGATGTGCTGCGCCTGCTCAAGCAGGCACGCTTGACGCCCGATCGTGGGCTGCTTGCATCGGTGCTGGCAGAGCGCCTGCGCACCGACCACCTTCAGCTGGACACGGTGCTGCGGGTGCTGGTGGATTTGCGTTGGGTCGGCCAGCTGGCCACGCACACGAGCGATGCCGAGCCGGTGTTCGTGCTGCTGGCCGAGCCTGAAAGCACCATGCTGGCACCGCTGGCGTCTGAGTTGCTGCTCGATAAAAACGAGTCCACCGAGCGCCTCTGGCAAAGCGCGGCCTGGGAACGCACGCCCTTGGGCGCGGTGCTCTGAATCAGGCGCTCAGAAAGCGCCTCAGGGCCGCGAGCGTCTCATCAGGTGCTTCGGTCATCTGGTGATGGCCCACCGGCACCCGGGCCACCTCGCAGGCCA
>CANGYC010000117.1 GCA_947457975.1 Comamonadaceae bacterium
CCATGGCATAGGACAGGGCCAGGCCACGGGCCTTGCCGCTCTTGTCCTGGTGGATGGCTACCAGGTGGGGCACGCCGCCGCCCTGGGTGTAAGTGCTGCGCACGGTGTGACCGGGCGCCTTGGGAGCCACCATCCAGACATCGAGGTCGGCGCGGGGCACCACCTGGTTGTAATGCACATTGAAGCCGTGCGCAAAAGCCAGCGATGCGCCCTGCTTGATGTTCGGCGCCACGTTGTTGGTGTAGACCTCGGCGATCTGCTCATCGGGCAGCAGAATCATGACCACGTCGGCCGCCTTGACGGCGTCATTGACTTCCATCACGTTCAAGCCGGCTTTGCCCACCTTGTCCCAGGAAGCTCCACCCTTGCGCAGGCCCACCACGACCTTCACGCCGCTGTCGTTCAGATTCTGGGCGTGTGCGTGACCTTGCGAGCCATAGCCAATGATGGCCACAGTCTTGCCCTTGATCAGGCTCAGGTCACAGTCCTTGTCGTAGAAAACTTTCATTCTGGATCTCCAGTTGATATCGCCGTTCGTCCTGAGCCTGTCGAAGGGCTCAAGCACACCCCGCGTGGCGGGGCTTCGACAGGCTCGACCCGAACGGACGGGTGGTCGAGCCTTGCAAAACCTCAAACGCGCAGGATTCTCTCACCGCGGCCGATGCCGCTGGCACCGGTGCGAACCGTTTCGAGAATGGCGCTACGGTCAATGGCCTCCAGGAAGGCATCGTTCTTGGACAAATCACCCGTGAGCTCGATGGTGTAGCTTTTTTCAGTCACATCGATGATGCGGCCCCGGAAGATGTCCGCCATGCGCTTCATCTCCTCGCGTTCCTTGCCCACGGCGCGCACCTTCACCATCATGAGCTCGCGCTCGGTGTAGGCGCCTTCGGTCAAGTCCACCACCTTGACCACTTCGATCAGGCGATTGAGGTGCTTGGTGATCTGCTCGATGACATCGTCCGACCCGGTGGTCTGGATGGTCATGCGCGAGAGGCTGGGGTCCTCCGTCGGGGCGACGGTCAGGCTTTCGATGTTGTAGCCACGGGCTGAGAAAAGGCCCACAACGCGGGAGAGTGCGCCTGCTTCGTTTTCGAGCAAGGCGGCGATGATATGTTTCATAGGATTCCTCTTTTCGCCGCCCTCCCCCGTGCACGGTAATGCACGGGCTTGGCGGTCAATAGATTCGTCTGGGGAGCCCGCCAGAGGGGCGGGCCGGGAATGGAGGCCTTGCGACCTCCGTGCTGCCTCAGAGGTCTTCGCTCCCCAGCAGCATTTCGGTGATGCCCTTGCCGGCCTGCACCATGGGGAACACGTTTTCCGTCGGGTCAGTGCGGAAATCCATGAACACGGTGCGGTCCTTGAGCTTGCGGGCCTCGCGCAATGCCGGCTCGACGTCTTGTGGACGCTCGATCAGCATGCCGACGTGGCCATAAGCCTCGGCCAGCTTCACGAAATCAGGCAAGGCATCCATGTAGCTGTGGCTGTAGCGGCCAGAGTACTCAATCTCCTGCCATTGGCGCACCATGCCCAGGTAGCGGTTGTTGAGAGACAGAACCTTGATCGGGGTGTTGTACTGCAGGCAGGTGGAGAGCTCCTGGATGCACATCTGCACCGAGCCCTCGCCTGTGACGCAATAGACCTCGCTCTCGGGCTTGGCCAGCTTGATGCCCATGGCATACGGAATGCCCACGCCCATGGTGCCGAGGCCGCCCGAATTGATCCAGCGGCGCGGCTCGTTGAACTTGTAGAACTGCGCGGCCCACATCTGGTGCTGGCCCACGTCGGAGGTGATGTAGGCCTCCACGTCCTGGGTCATGTTCCACAGGGTCTCAATGACCATCTGAGGCTTGATCACCTCCGTGTTGCCACGATCGAACTTTAAACAGTCGCGGCCGCGCCATCCTTCGATGGTCTGCCACCACTGGCTCAGTGCCGGGGCATCGGGCTTGAGGCCCGATTCCTTGATCATGTTGAGCAGCTCGGTCAGCACGTCCTTGACATCACCCACGATGGGAATATCGACCTTCACCCGCTTGGAGATGCTGGAAGGGTCGATGTCGATGTGGATGATCTTGCGTTCGTTCTGCGCAAAGTGCTTGGGGTTGCCGATCACGCGGTCATCAAAACGGGCGCCGATGGCCAGCAGCACATCGCAGTTCTGCATGGCGTTGTTGGCCTCGATGGTGCCATGCATGCCCAGCATGCCCAGGAACTTGCGGTCGGTGGCCGGGTAGGCACCCAAGCCCATCAGCGTGTTAGTGACCGGGTAGCCCAGCAGGTCCACCAGGGTGCGCAGCTCCTGCGAGGCGTTGCTCAGGAGCACGCCGCCACCGGTGTAGATGTAAGGACGCTTGGCCGACATCAACAGTTGCAAGGCCTTGCGGATCTGGCCGCCATGGCCCTTGCGCACCGGGTTGTAACTGCGCATTTCGACCGATGCGGGGTACTCGAAGGCGCATTTCTTGACGGAGACGTCCTTGGGCACGTCCACTACCACCGGGCCGGGACGGCCAGTGCGGGCAATGTGGAAGGCCTTCTTCATGGTCGCAGCCAGGTCCCGAACGTCCTTGACCAGGAAATTGTGCTTGACGATAGGGCGGGTGATGCCAACCGTGTCGCACTCCTGGAAGGCATCCAGACCGATTGCCGCGGTAGGCACCTGTCCGGTGATGATCACCATGGGAATGCTGTCCATGTAGGCCGTGGCGATGCCGGTAATGGCATTGGTCACGCCGGGACCGGAGGTCACCAGCGCCACGCCCACCTCGCCTGTGGCGCGGGCATAGCCGTCGGCAGCGTGCACGGCCGCCTGCTCGTGGCGCACCAAGACGTGCTGCATGGTGTCCTGCTTGTACAGGGCGTCGTAGATGTAGAGCACCGCCCCACCGGGGTAGCCCCAGATGTACTTGACCTGCTCCTCGATGAGCGAGCGGACCAAAATTTCCGCGCCCATCAGCTCGGGATTTTTATCGGAAGGGGTGACAGCAGCTGCGGAAGCGAGTTCCGCCTTGGAGATTTCCATGATGAACCTTTGTGAATTTCTCTAACGAAAAACCTTGGGTGCCTCTTCGCCCATCCTCGTGAGACGGCGTCGAGACTTGAGACCTGTGACCATGGGCGAATTCATGCTCCGCCGGATCCAGACCCTTTTGCATTTTTAGCGAGCCAAGGATTATGACATGCCCAAGAGCCTGGCCATGCCCCTGACCGGCATCGCCTTCTTGCACAACCTTGAGGTGCATAATCGCGGCCGTCTGTAAAACAAAGCCCCACATAAGACATCACGAGGAACCCTCCGGCACAGCGGCCGGGCAGCGTCCTCAGGCTAGACCCATCTCCCGTGGCCACAGAAAAAGAGCTCTCCGAGTTCCTCCGCAGCGTGGAAAAGCGCGCTTTCAAGCGCAGCTATTACCACGTCCGGGACAAGGAAGCCGCGCTCGACATCGTCCAGGACAGCATGCTCAAGCTGGCACAACACTACGGCGCCAACCCCCCCGCCGAGTTGCCCATGCTATTCCAGCGCATCCTGTCCAACACCACCCTGGACTGGTTTCGCCGCCAAAAAACCCGCAACGCCCACTTCACCAACCTGAGCGACCTGTCGGCAGCCGATGGGCAAGAAGACTTCGATCTTCTGGAAATCTGGGATAGTCAGGAGCAGAACCGGGGGATCGAGGGCGAAAGTGCCCAGGATTCCCTGGAGCGGGCACAAATCCTGCAGGAACTCGAGAGCCACATCATGGAACTCCCGGGACGTCAACGCGAAGCCTTCCTCATGCGTTATTGGGAGGAGATGGACGTGGCCGAGACGGCTGCGGCCATGGGCTGCTCGGAAGGCAGTGTCAAAACACATTGTTCCCGGGCGGTTCAGGCCCTCAGCAAAGCCTTGAGTGCCAAAGGAATCAGACTATGACCCGCTACCACCCCCGTCTTGCCGAAGTGATGACCGACCGCCAGGGTCTGAAGCTGGCTGCCCAGCTCAACCTGGGAACGGCCGAGCTGACGCACGAGATCTCGGAACGCCTGCGCGCCGGCAGGGAACGCGCCCTCGCCCAGCGCAAGGTGGAAGTTCGCCGTGCACCAGCCTGGGTGGCCCAAGGCCAGACCGCCGCTCTGGGCTGGGGCGGCGAGGAAAGCATGGGCCTCTTTGGCCGGCTGAGCGCCGCCATTGCCCTGGGCGCCCTGGTGATTGGCTTGATCGGCATCAACGACACCCTGAGCGATGAGCGCGCGCGTGAATTGGCCGATGTCGACATGGCCCTGCTCACCGACGACCTGCCACCGGCAGCCTACGCCGACCCCGGCTTCATCCAATTCCTGCAAAAAGACCTTTGAGTTCGGCACCCTGCAGCACCCCCACCTCATGATGGCCTCCAACCCGACGTCCCAGCTTCTGCCGCATGGCTTGCGCATGCTGGGCGGCGCCGTGCTCCTGTTGCTGGGGCTGTCGTCATTGGCGGTCGCTTCAGAGGAGGCGCCTGCCCCCAAGCCCGTGGCTGCGGCCAAGCCGCCGGCATCCGGTTCAGGCTGGCACCGGCTCAAACCTGCCCAAAAACTGGCCTTGGAGCCCTTGGCCGGGACCTGGGATACCCTGAGCCCGGCCCATCAGCGCAAGTGGCTGGAGGTCTCCAGGAACTACCCCTCCCTCTCGGCCAGCGAGCAGGCCAAGATGCATGAGCGCATGACCGAATGGGCCGCACTCACTCCCCTTGAGCGGGCCCAGGCCCGCCTGAATTTCGGCAAGACCACCGAAATCGCACGCGAACTCACCCCAGCGGAGAAACTCGCCAAGTGGGAGGCCTACCAAGCCCTTCCTCCTGAAGAGCGGCAGAAGTTGAGCGAGAACACCAAGTCGCGTCCCCTGGGCGCAGCGCCGGCTGTTCAACCCGTGCCCACCAGGAAGCTGGCTGTCGTACCCCCCGTAGCCACCGCCAAGGCGACCAAGCCGGCTGAAACCCCGGCTGCTGCGGAGCCTTCGTCGAGCAACTAGACTGCCGGCCGGGGCGCCCAGGCTGCCCCGTGTCCCGTCTGAGTTGAGTACCGCCTTGAACGCCCTTCCCCTGCCCACCCCATCGATTGCGCGCCGCATGGCGTGCTGGCTTTATGAAGGCATGCTGCTGTTTGGCGTGCTGTTCATTGCCGACTACCTTTTCAGCACCCTCAGCCAAACCCGTCACGCTCTGGAAAACCGCCATCCCCAGCAGTTCTTCCTTTTTCTGGTGTTGGGCATCTACTTCACCTGGTTCTGGTCGCGGGGCCAGACCCTGGCCATGAAGACCTGGCACATCCGCGTGGTGAGCCGCGAAGGCCAGCCGCTGTCGCAGAAGCAGGCCCTGCTGCGTTACGTGCTGAGCTGGCTCTGGTTCATTCCGCCCTGGGGCCTGACCTGGGCGCTGGGCCTGGATGCCCGCTTCGTCCTGGTTCTCAGCCTGGCCTGGATCCTGGTGTGGATGCTGCTCGCCCGACTGCACCGTGACCGCCAGTTCCCACACGATGTGCTGGCCCGCACGCGTCTGGTCAGCAGCGAGCCCCCCACACGCAAAGACAAAGACAAAGACAAAGACTGAGATCCAGAGGGCTGGCCAAGCCGGCAACCCTGCACCCGCTTATCTTGGCGGGGAGTCCCTGCGTCACAATGGTTGGCCATGTCCGCACCTTTGCCCCCTACCCCACCCGACACAGAGTCTCGCCAAGACGATCCGGCCAGTCTGCAAAAACAACGCACCGGGCTCAACCGCGTGATCCACGCCGCAGGCTTTTCATGGGCGGGCCTCAGGCAGGGCTGGCAAGAGACTGCTTTTCGTCAGGAGGTCATCGCCGCAGCCTTCCTGTTGCCCCTGAGCATGTGGCTGGGCCGCACATGGGTGGAGAGGGTGCTGCTGGCCGGCAGCGTCCTGCTGGTGATGATCGTGGAATTGCTCAATACGGCCGTGGAAGCAGCCATCGACCGCATCGGTCCGGAATGGCATGAATTTTCCAAACGGGCCAAGGACATCGGCAGTGCCGCCGTGCTGTTGGCCCTGCTGCTGTGTGGCCTGACCTGGGTCATGGCCATTTGGGCCCGCTTCGCATGAGCCCGGCATTTTCCTTGTGTGTCTACTGCGGCTCCCGAGCGGGCGCCAAGCCGGCTTACACCGCGGTGGCGCAGGAGGTGGGGCGGTGGATCGCCCGGCACGGCGGGCAACTGGTGTACGGGGGCGGCCACAACGGCCTGATGGGGACGGTGGCCGATGCGACGCTCGCCGCCGGTGGCCGAGTGGTCGGGATCATTCCACAGGCGCTGGTAGACAAGGAATATGCCCACCGGGGCTGCACGGAACTGCACATCGTGGACAACATGCACGAGCGCAAACGCATGATGGCTGAGCGAGCCGACGCCTTCCTGGCTCTGCCTGGCGGCATCGGCACGCTGGAGGAATTCTTCGAAGTCTGGACCTGGCGCCAGCTCGGCTACCACGACAAACCCATCGGGCTGCTCAACGTCGAGGGCTACTACGACCAGATGCTGAGCTTCCTGGCGCACAGCACGGCCCAGGGCTTCATGGGCGCCTGGCAGATGGACCTGATCCGCAGCTCCGACCGGCCTGGACCCTTGATGCAAGAATTGGTGCAGTCTGCCGGCCTGAGCCTGGCGCCGCACCTGGACCAGATCTGAGTGGCCGGCGCCTCAGACGGCGGCGGCGTCCTGCTCGCCGGTGCGGATGCGCACCACACGCTCCACGGGCGTGACGAAAATCTTGCCGTCACCAATCTTGCCAGTGCGCGCGGCCTTGATGATGGCGTCGACGCAGCGGTCCACATCCTCGCTCTTGACCACCACCTCCACCTTCACCTTGGGCAGAAAGTCCACCACGTACTCGGCGCCGCGGTAGAGCTCGGTGTGGCCCTTCTGGCGACCAAAGCCCTTGACCTCGGTGACCGTCAGGCCCGTCACGCCGCATTCGGCCAGGGCCTCGCGCACTTCTTCGAGCTTGAAGGGTTTGACGATGGCGGTGATCTGCTTCATTGAAAGTCTCCAAAACGAACTGCCCTGATTGTGGCGCATGGACGGTGCCCCGTGCACAGGAGGGGCCGGTGAAGCATGGGTCTCATGCCCGGAACTTGCTGGTGATCGGGTAACGCCAATCCTTGCCGAAGCTGCGGTGGCTCACCCGGATGCCCACCGGTGCCTGGCGCCGCTTGTATTCATTGAGCTTAATCAAGCGGGTGACCTGCTCCACCACCTGGCGGTCGAAACCGGCGGCCACGATGTCCTCGGAGCTTTCGTCGTTCTCCATGTGGCGCTCAAGAATGGCATCGAGCACCTCGTAGGGCGGCAGGCTGTCCTGATCGGTCTGCTCAGGCCGCAGCTCGGCCG
>CANGYC010000118.1 GCA_947457975.1 Comamonadaceae bacterium
GCTTCCACACCCGCCTCGTGCAGGGCGCCCACCTGGTCGTGCATGAGCGCGATCAGCGGCGAGACCACGATGGTCACGCCGTGGCCGGCGCGCTGGCGGGCAATCGCCGGCACCTGGTAGCACAGCGACTTGCCGCCCCCGGTGGGCATGAGCACCAGCGCATCACCGCCGGCAATCACATGCGCAATGATGGCCTGCTGCGGCCCCCGGAAGGCGCTGTAGCCGAAGACCTCATGGAGGATGTCCAGCGCCTGAGGCGAGGGCGTGGCCTCAGGGGCCGTCACGGCGTGAATTCCTGGCCACCAGGCTTCACATCTGTTCCCAGGGCAGGCCCTCGAAGCGCCAGCCTGACAGGCTCGAGCGCTTGAATTCATCGTTGAGTTCACCCTCGAAGCCATGGTTCACGTCGGCCACCTCCGTGAAGCCGGCGGCCTCCAGCGCTTGGCCTGCAGCCAGCGTGCGCTGGCCGGAGCGGCAGATCAGCAGCACGGGCCGGGCCTTGTCGCCCTGGACCTCGCGGCTGACGGCGTCGATGAACTGCACCGCATCGGGCGTCATGTCCGGGTACTCGTACCAGGGCAGGTTCACCACGCCGGGCGGTCGGCCCACGTAGAGGGACTCGATCTCCATGCGCACGTCGATGAAGACGGCGTCCGGCCGGCTTTGCAGGAACTGCCAGGCTTGCTGGGGGGGAAGGTGCTTCATGGGGCTGAAAGGGGAAAGGCTTATTGTCGAGCAAATAGGGGCCCGCTTCTACAATCGCGGCATGGCTTTTCCTTCGTACACCCGCGCCCAGGCGCTCCCTGGCCTTCTTGAGCAGCGCATCGCCATCCTCGATGGCGCCATGGGCACCATGATCCAGCGCTTCAAGCTCAATGAGGCGCAGTACCGGGGCGAGCGTTTCAAGGACTTCCACAAGGACGTCAAGGGCAACAACGAGCTGCTCAGCCTCACGCGGCCCGAGGTGATCCGCGACATCCACGAAGGCTATCTGGCAGCGGGTGCCGACCTCATAGAGACCAACACCTTCGGCGCCACCACCGTGGCCCAGGCCGACTACGACATGGCCGATCTGGCCCGCGAGATGAACCTGGAATCGGCCCGCCTGGCCCGCGCGGCATGCGACAAGTTCTCTACCCCCGACAAGCCGCGCTTTGTGGTCGGCGCCCTGGGCCCCACGCCCAAGACGGCCAGCATCAGCCCCGACGTGAACGACCCCGGCGCGCGCAACGTGAGTTTTGAAGAACTGCGAGCGGCCTATTACGAGCAGATCGAGGCTCTGGTGCAGGGCGGCAGCGACGTGCTGCTGGTTGAGACCATCTTCGACACCCTCAACGCCAAGGCCGCGCTTTTTGCCATCGAGGAGTACTTCGAGGCCAGCGGCGAGCGCCTGCCCCTGATCATCAGCGGCACCGTCACCGATGCCTCTGGCCGCATCCTGAGCGGCCAGACCGTCACCGCCTTCTGGCACAGCGTGCGCCATGTGCAGCCCCTGGCCGTGGCCCTCAATTGCGCGCTGGGCGCCGCGCTCATGCGCCCCTACATCCAGGAGCTGGCACGCGTGGCCGGCGACACCTTCATCAGCTGCTACCCCAACGCCGGCCTGCCCAACCCCATGAGCGAGACCGGCTTTGACGAGACGCCCGAGGTCACCAGCCGCCTGCTGCGCGAGTTCGCCGAGGAAGGCCTGGTCAACATCGTGGGCGGCTGCTGCGGCACCACGCCCGAGCACATCGGCGCCATCGGCCAGAGCGTTCGGCCCCTGGCGCCCCGCCACCGGCCCTTGTTCAAACTGGTGGCCTGAGCCGCCACGCCCTGTCCACGGGCGGTTTGACGCTTTGTGGCACATGGCTTGCTAGCCATGTGTGCATGCGATGGGAAGCCTCTTTTCTCCAGAATGACCCGGCCGGTGAGGTAAGCGCCGCCTGGCGCGACCCCCTGGCCCTGCTGCTGGCGTCTACCGACGAGGGCATCTACGGCATCGATCTGGCGGGCAACTGCGTCTTCATCAATGAGGCCGGCGCCCGCATGATCGGCTACGAGCCGGCCGAGCTGCTGGGGCGCAACATGCATGAGCTGACCCACCACGCGCGCGCGGATGGCTCGCCCTACCCCGAGGCCGAGTGCCCCATCTTCAACGCCTTTCGCCAGGGCTTGCCCTGCCGCATCGACTCCGAGGTGTTCTGGCGCCGAGACGGCACGGCCTTTCCCGTGGAGTATTCCAGCCACCCCATCCTCGATGGGGGCGCGGTGCGTGGCGCGGTGGTGACCTTTGTCGACATCACCGAGCGCCGCCGGGCCGCGGATGCGCTGCAAAAGGCCAAGGACGAACTCGAAGAGCGCGTGGCCGAGCGCACCCAGGCCCTGGCCACCGCCCTGCAGCAGGTGCGGGAGCTGGCCGCCTGGTCCGAGACCGTGCGCGAGGAGGAGCGCACCCGCATTGCCCGCGAGGTGCACGACGAGCTGGGCAGCCTGCTGGTGGCCATGAAAATGGATGTGAACTGGATGGACAAGCGCCTGGCCGAGCAGGCCCAGCGCTCGCCCGAGGCGGCCGACGACATGCGCCAGCGCATGCGCGGCAAGTGCCAGAACATGAGCCGGCTCATTGAGAACGCCGTCGAGAACGTGGGCCGCATCATCACCGACCTGCGCCCCAGCATCCTGGACCACCAGGGCCTCTGGGCCGCGCTGGAGTGGCAGGCGCAGGAGTTCGTGCAGTCGTCCGAGCTGGTGCTGGACTGGCGCATGGACCTGGAGACCGGGGACGACCCGCCCGAGCCGCTGGCCATGGCGGTGTTCCGCATCTTTCAGGAGATGCTCAGCAACGTTGGCCGCCATGCGCGTGCCAGCCACCTGCGGGTGGCCATCGTGGAGGCCGCAGGTGCGCTGAGCCTCACGGTGCAGGACGACGGCGTGGGCGCCGAGCCCCAGGCCCTGCAAGCGCCCACCGCCTATGGCGTGATGGGCATGCGCGAACGTGCGCACCATTTTGGCGGCCAGCTGCGCCTGCACAGTGCACCAGGACAGGGCACCACCGCGGTGCTCACGCTGTCGCTGGCCGCCGCTGCCCCGGTCTGAGCATGAACAACGCCGCTTGCTCCGAACCCGCCTTCTTGCGTGTGCTGATCGGCGACGACCACCGCATCGTGCGCGAGGGCCTCAAGCAGATCCTGGCCGAAGCGCCCGAGGTGCAGCTGGTGGCCGAAGCCACCACCGGCCCCGAGGTGCTGGACCAGGTGGCCGTGCTGCAGGCCGAGGGCCGGCTCGACCTGGTGCTGCTGGACATCGCCTTGCCCGGCCTTGACGGCCTGGACGTGCTGCAGGCCCTCAAGCGCGACTGGCCGCAGCTGCCGGTGCTGATGCTCAGCACCTACCCTGAAAAGCAGTATGCGGTGCGCTGCATCCGCCTGGGCGCCGGCGGCTACCTGAACAAGAGCGCCGATCCGGACGACATGCTGGCCGCCGTGCGCAAGGTGGCCGCCGGCGGCGTGTTCCTCACGCCCGCCACTGCGGAGGCCCTGGCCCTGGCGGTGGGCCAGGGCGGTGTGCAGGCGGGCCCGGAAGCGCTCTCGCACCGCGAGCACCAGGTCTATCGCCTGCTCACCCAGGGCCGCACCGTGAGCGAAATTGGTGCGCAGCTGGGGCTCGCGCCCAACACCGTGAGCACCTACCGCGCCCGCATCCTGGAGAAGACCGGCGCCAAGAACGACGTGGAGCTGGCGCTCTACGCCGAGCGCCACGCGCGCACCCATCCGGCCGCCTGACATCGGCCTCATGCGGCCCCGCTTGTAGGGCTGCCCCTACGCAGCGTCCCCGTGGCGTCGGCGATTTGAGGCCAGGATCCGAGCTGGCACGCCGCCAGCGCTGATCGTGGCCCGCAGCTTGCATAGACCTGCACATCCACGATCCAGGAGGTGTGCCATGTCTGAATTTTTCGATCCCTACAACGCCGACCGTCCTTTGCTGATGAAGTGCAGCTGCGGCCGCGACCACACGGTGGCCGACCACCATGCCGAGGTCTCGGCCGATGCGGCGGCCATTGAGCTGCGCCGCCGCAGCGAGACGGCCGACTTCGAGGCCTACAGCAATGAGTTCATCGAGGCCACGCTGGTCAAGGCCCTGTTTCCGCACGACGCCCAGCGCCGGCGCTTTCTGCGCGCCGTGGGCAAGGGCACGGCCATGGCCGCCATCTCCAGTGTGCTGCCGGTGGCCAGCCTGCAGGCCATGGCCCAGGAAAAGGGCAGCCTGGAGAAGACCAGCCTGAAGGTGGGCTTCATCCCGATCACCTGCGCTACGCCGCTGATCATGGCCCACCCCCTGGGCTTTTACAGCAAGCAGGGCCTGAATGTGGAAGTCATCAAGACCGCGGGCTGGGCGCTGATCCGCGACAAGATGATCAACAAGGAATACGACGCCACGCACTTCCTCTCGCCCATGCCCGTGGCCATGTCGCTGGGCATTGGCTCGGCCCCGGTGCCCATGAACGTGGCCACCATTCAGAACACCAACGGCCAGGCCATCACGCTGCACGTCAAGCACAAGGACAAGCGCGACCCCAAGACCTGGAAGGGCTTCAAGTTCGCCGTGCCCTTCGAGTTCTCCATGCACAACTTCCTGCTGCGTTACTACGTAGCCGAAGCGGGCCTGAACCCGGACACCGATATCCAGATCCGCGTGGTGCCCCCGCCCGAGATGGTGGCCAACCTGCGTGCCGGCAACATCGACGGCTTCCTCGGCCCCGATCCCTTCAACCAGCGCGCGGTCTTTGAAGAAGTGGGTTTCATCCACCTGCTCACCAAAGACCTGTGGAACGGGCACCCCTGCTGCGCCTTCGGCACCAGCGCGGAATTCATCCGCCAGAACCCGAACACCTTCGCAGCCCTGTACCGCTCGGTGCTCACGGCCGCAGCCATGGCTCGCCAGCCCAAGAACCGCGAGCTCATTGCCAAGGTGATTGCCCCTCAGGCCTACCTGAACCAGCCCGAGACCGTGCTGGCCCAGGTGCTCACGGGCAAGTTCGCCGACGGCCTGGGCAAGATCCAGAACGTACCCGACCGCGCCGACTTCGACCCCATGCCCTGGCAGAGCATGGCAGTGTGGATGCTCACGCAGATGCAGCGCTGGGGCTACATCAAGGGTGAGGTGGACTACAAGCAGATCGCCGAGAAGGTGTTCCTGCTCACCGATGCCCGCAAGCACATGAAAGACCTGGACATGCCCGTGCCCGCCGGCACCGGCTACGCCAAGCACACCATCATGGGCAAGGTGTTCGACCCGGCCAAGCCGGCCGAGTACCTCAATAGCTTCGCCATCCGCAAGACCTGAGACCTGAGCCCCCACCATGAAAACAAGCCACCTGAACCTGCGCGCGGCGCTCGTCTCGGTCCTTCTCTTCTGCGTCTTCCTGGGGGCCTGGCAGCTGGGCACGCACGGGCCAGCCGTGGGCGGCTCGTCGGCCGGCATGACGGCCGACGAGATCGAGTACGCCAAGATGATGGGCAAGGACCCGGGCGCTGCCAAGGCCACCGGTTTCCCGCCGCCCGTTGAAGTCGCCAAGGCCAGCTGGCAGCACCTCTCGGACCCCTTCTACGACAAGGGCCCCAACGACAAGGGCATCGGCATCCAGCTGGCGCACTCCCTCGGGCGCGTGGCGCTGGGCTTTTTGCTCGCGATGGCCGTGGCCATCCCCCTGGGTTTTCTGATCGGCATGTCGCCGCTCATGCAAAAGGCCTTCAACCCCTTCATCCAGGTGCTCAAGCCCATCAGCCCCCTGGCCTGGATGCCGCTGGCGCTCTACACCCTCAAGGACAGCGGCGTCAGCGGCATCTTTGTGATCTTCATCTGCTCGGTCTGGCCCATGCTGATCAACACCGCCTTCGGCGTGGCCTCGGTCAAGCGCGACTGGCTCAACGTGGCCAGCACGCTGGAGGTCTCGCCCATGCGCCGGGCCCTGCTCGTGATCCTTCCGGCCGCCGCGCCCACCATCCTCACGGGCATGCGCATCAGCATGGGCATCGCCTGGCTGGTGATCGTGGCCGCTGAAATGCTGGTCGGCGGCACCGGCATTGGCTACTTTGTGTGGAACGAATGGAACAACTTGTCGCTGACCAATGTGATCTTTGCGATCCTGGTCATTGGCGTGGTCGGCATGCTGCTCGACCTGATGTTTGGCCAACTTCAACGCGTGGTGACTTATGTGGAATGACAGCCGTTTGCAATCTGACATCGTTGCCTCAAAGCAGGAGTCTCGCGCCATGACAGGCTTTCTCAAAATTGAAAAACTCAGCAAGGCCTACAGCTCAAGCCGCCCTGTGTTTTCAGACGTTTCTTTCACCCTGGAGCGCGGTGAATTTGTCTGCATCATTGGCCATTCAGGCTGCGGCAAGACCACCATCCTGAATGTGCTGGCGGGTCTGGACGAAGCCACGTCGGGCCATGTGTTCATGGACGGCCGGGAAGTGTCCGGGCCCAGCCTGGAGCGCGGTGTGGTGTTTCAGGGCCACGCCCTGATGCCCTGGCTGACCGTGCGCCAAAACATTGCCTTCGCGGTCAAATCGCGTTGGCCCGACATGCCCACCCCCAAGGTGAATGTGCACGTGGAGAAGTTTGTCGGCATGGTGGGCCTGAGCCACGCCATCGACAAAAAACCCAGCCAGTTGTCGGGTGGCATGAAGCAGCGCGTGGGCATTGCCCGCGCCTTCTCCATCCAGCCCAAGATGCTGCTGCTCGACGAGCCCTTTGGCGCACTCGACGCTTTGACCCGCGGCACCATTCAAGACGAACTGATGCAAATCGTGCGCGACACGCAGCAAACCGTCTTCATGATCACCCATGATGTGGACGAAGCCATTTTGTTGGCCGACCGCATCCTGCTGATGAACAACGGCGCCGACACCCCTGACGGCTACAAGCCCGGCGGCATTGCCGAGGTGGTCAACAACCCTTTGCCGCGCAACCGCACACGCTCAGGCCTGCACCACCTGGACGACTACTACCCCTTGCGCAACCACATCGTGGACTTTCTGGTCACGCGGGCCACAGCGCATTGAACCCCCTTTTCACAACCTCAACCAAACTCACAGGAGCACACATGAACCGCATGGACGTCACCGAAAAAATCATCAGCACCAAGGTGTCCAAAGGCATCAAATGGGAAGAAGTCGCCCAGAAGGTCGGCCTTTCCAAAGAATGGACCACGGCCGCTTGCCTGGGTCAAATGACACTGGACGCCAAGCAAGCCAAAATCATCGGCAAGATTTTTGGCCTCAATGCCGAAGAGCAAAAGTGGCTGCAAGTGGTGCCTTACAAAGGCTCGCTGCCCA
>CANGYC010000119.1 GCA_947457975.1 Comamonadaceae bacterium
GAGGCGCAGGCCCTCAAAGGCGCTGGAGACGATGGTGGCCTGCCAGTGGCGGCCATCGCCTGACAGCTCGAGGTGCTGGCAGTCGAGGCCGGCGGCAATCAGGGCTTGGAGTTCTTGGGAGGTCATGTCGAGTGCACGAAAGCCAGGGTGTTCAGTGGCGGATCTTGTAGCCGATCTTCAGCAGGTGCAGCGCGGTGGCACTGACCACCAGCAAGGCAGTAGCCACCATCAGCAGGCTGATCCAGGGCGAAATATCGCTCACGCCAAAGAAGCCGTAGCGAAAGCCGTCGATCATGTAGAAGAAAGGGTTGAGGTGGCTCACGCCCTGCCAAAAGGCGGGCAGGGAATGAATCGAATAGAAGACGCCACTGAGGAAAGTCATGGGCATGATGACGAAGTTCTGGAACACGGCCATCTGGTCAAACTTCTCGGCCCAAAGGCCGGCGATCAGGCCTAGGGTGCCCAGCAGCGCCGCACCCAGCACAGCAAAGGCCAGGGCCCAGAGCGGCGCCACCACGCCGGGCTGGCCGTAGAAGGCCGTCACCACAAACACGCCCAGGCCCACCACCAGACCACGCAACACCGAGGAGCCCACATAGGCCAGGAACCAGTGCCAGTGAGACAGCGGCGTGAGCAGAAGGAACACCAGGTTGCCCATGATCTTGCTCTGGATCAGGGACGAGGAGCTGTTGGCAAAAGCGTTCTGCAACACGCTCATCATCACCAGGCCAGGCACCAGGAAAGCGGTGTAGCTGACGGTGTCGTAGACCTTCACATGGTCTTCCAGCACATGGCCGAAGATCAGCATGTAGAGCACCGATGTCAGGATGGGCGCACCCACGGTCTGGCCCGCCACCTTCCAAAAACGCAGGACCTCCTTGTAGAGCAGGGTCTGCCAGCCACTGGCCACAAAGGCGTCCTTCATGCCGCCACCTCAGGGGACTGGCCGGTCATGACCTCGAGGAAGACGTCTTCCAGGTCGGCCTTGCGGATCTCCACGTCCTCGGCGTGGAGGCCCGCCTCGCGCACGGCCGCCAGGTACTGCTCGATCTCGCGCGCGTCATGCGCCGGGAACTGAACAATCCGCCCGGTGATGCGGGCCTGAGCGGCCAAGGCCGGAGGCAGTTCACGGTCGAGCTTGAAGCGCAGCACATTGGACGACGCCTTCTTGAGCAACTCGGAGGTGCTGGCCAGGGCCACCATGCGGCCTTGCTTGAGCATGGCCAGGCGGCTGCACAAGGCCTCGGCCTCTTCGAGGTAATGCGTGGTCAGCAGCACGGTGCTGCCTTCGCGGTTGAGTCGGGCAATGAACTGCCAGAGCGTCTGGCGCAGCTCCACGTCCACACCGGCGGTGGGCTCATCGAGCACGATCACGGGGGGCTTGTGCACCAAAGCCTGTGCCACCAGCACACGGCGTTTCATGCCACCGGATAACTGGCGCATGTTGGCACCGGCCTTGTCGGCCAGGCCCAGGCTTTCAAGCAGTTCATCGATCCAGGCCTCGTTGTGGCGCAGCCCGAAATAACCGGACTGGATCCGCAGGGTCTCACGCACGGTGAAGAAGGGATCGAACACCAGCTCCTGCGGCACCACGCCCAGGAGGCGCCGGGCTTGCGCGTAGTCGCTGATGACGTCGTGGCCATGCACCTTCACCGAGCCCCCGCTGGCGCGGGACAGACCCGCGAGGGTGCTGATCAGGCTGGTCTTGCCCGCGCCGTTGGGCCCGAGCAGGCCGAAGAATTCACCGGGCTCGATGTCGAAGCTCACATGGTCCAGGGCCTGGACGGCCGTGCCCGTGCCGCGCGGTCGATAGTGCTTGGAGACAGACTGGAAGGAGACGGCGGGCATGGAAGCCAGCCATTTTACCGGGCGACGGCTGGGCCGCCCGATGCCGCAACACAAGTCCTGGCCCGACCGGGCTCAGGCGGCGGGCATGAGCTCGGCCACCCCGTAGAGGCCGGCGAGCTGACGCAGGCGCCCGGGCATGCCGGCCACGGCAAAGCTCAGACCCATGGCGACTGCAAAGCGACGGCAATCGAGCAGGACGGCGAGCGCCGATGAGTCAAAGCGCTGGAGCGCCGCCGCATTCACCACCACCGTGGGGCCCGACTGGCCCAGGCGGATCGCAGACTGCAGGGCCCGCGCGCAGTTATTGGCCTGCGCATGGGTGAGGACGGCGGGCAGGCGCAGCTCCATGGCCTCAGTTCCTGCGGGATGAGGCGCTGCCGGCCTTGTTGCGCTCTGCCAGGGCGACGATCAGGCCGTCGATGCCGTTGGCTGAGATCTCCTGCGCAAACTGGGTGCGGTAGGTTTCCACCAGCCACACGCCCAGCACGTTCAGGTCATAGATGCGCCAGCCGGCTGGGCCTTTTTCCATGCGGTAGTCCAGCTGAATGGGCTCGCCACGACCCACCACCTCCGTGCGCACGATGACCTCGGTGTCCGTGGAGGCGGCACGCAAGGGCTTGACCGAGACGGTCTGGTCCTTGACCTGGCTGAGGGCACCGGAATAGGTGCGCACCAGCATGGTCTTGAACTCTTCCTGCAGGCGCTTTTGCTGCTCGGGCGTGGCCTGGCGCCAATTGCGGCCCACGGCCGAGGCAGTCATGCGGGTGAAGTTGACGTAGGGCATGACCTTGCCGTCCACAAAGACCACGATCTTGCGGATATCTCCGGACTGGACATCCTTGTCGGCCTTGACCGTGTCCAGCACCTCGGTGGACAGGCGCTTGATGAGCTGGTCGGGGCCTTCGGAAGAGGTCTGAGCCTGCAGCAGGGGGCTGCACAGGCCAAGAACGCAAGCCAGGCCAAAGGACCAGAAAGAGTGGAAGGTTCTGCGATTCATGTGAAATTGCACGAGGGAAAGCAACAAAAGCAGCACATCCCGCCCTCAAGGGCTGTTGGTCGAGCTCGAAGAAGGAGACGAACCAGCCGGCGGGCTGACCGCAGGCGCCTGGAGGGCAGGGGCTTCGGGCAGAGCGTAGCGCTCCTCGGGTGCGGTCGGGCGCGAAGGGCTTTGGTTGCCACGGCGGCGCTGCAGATGCGCCTCGCGGATAAAGGTGTACTTGTCCAGCGCGGCCGCATCGAGCACATTGCCGGCGCCCAGGAAGGCAGCCCGTCTGTCGACGAGGCGAAGCGCCGTGAAGGCTCCCCGAATCCTCTCGTCAGCGGAATTGACCAGATCGCCACGCCAATCGACGGGCAGGGCTGCCGTGTCGCGCAGGGTGGAGGGGCCCAGCAGCGGCAGCACGAGGTAGGGGCCGGTGCCCATGCCCCAATGGCCCAGGGTCTGGCCGAAATCCTCACGGTGGCGCTCAATGTTCAATTTGGAGGCGACATCGACCAAGCCCAACAGACCCACCGTGGAGTTAATGCCCACGCGGGCCAAGCTCTCGACCGTCTCCCGGGGCTTGAGCTGCAGCAGATTATTGGCGGTGGACCACACATCGGCCAGGTTGCCAAAGAAGTTGCTCACACCAGTGCGGACCACGCGAGGAAACACGGTCTGGTAACCCTTGGCCACGGGCTGAAGAACGTTATCGTCCAGCACCTCGTTGAAGCGAGTGACGCGGCGGTTGTAGCTCTCCCAGGGGTCGCGCGGGTCGGCGCCGGGCGCTGTGGCGCATCCGGCCAGCACCGACGCGGCCAACAACAGGCAAAGCACCGCAGCGCGGCGGAATCGAAGGAGGATCAAGGTTTGTTTCCTTGGGGAGCGCTGCTGTCGGCGGCCTTGCTGTAGAGGAATTGGCTGATCAGGTTTTCCAGCACCACGGCCGACTGGGTGGTGCTGATCACGTCGCCGGCGGCCAGGTTCTTCTCATCGCCGCCGGGCTCAATGCCGATGTACTGCTCACCCAGCAGACCGCTGGTGAGGATCTTCAAGGAACTGTCCTTGGGAAAAACGAAGCGCTTGTCCAGGGCCAGACGGACACTGGCCTGGTAGTTCGTGTCATCGAAGCTGATGGATTCCACACGACCGACGACCACACCGGCGCTCTTGACCGCTGCCCGGGGCTTGAGGCCGCCGATGTTGTCAAAGCGCGCCAGCACAGGGTAATTCGTGTCCACCAGGCTGATGGACAGAAGGTTGCCAGCCTTCAGGGCCAGGAACAGCACAGCGAGGCCGCCAATGAGGACGAACAAGCCGACCCAGGGGTCTTTGCTGGAGCGTTGCATACATGCTTTCTGGAAAAAACCGTTGCGTGAATGATGAACGGTTTAGGGTTGCTTCGGGCTGACGAGTCAGCTAAAGCTGAACAAATTTATCAGTATTTTCTCATGGTCACCGCAGGCCCGGCGCCTTAACCTTCAGCGGGCGAGTCCTCAAAGGCTGAACATCAGGGCCGTGAGCACGAAATCCAGTCCCAGCACCGCCAAAGAGGCCTGCACCACGGTGCGGGTGGTGGCGCGCGAGACGCCCTCCGGGGTGGGTTGGGCCTCAAAGCCCTGATAAAGCGCCACAAAGGTGACGGTGATGCCGAACACCACGCTCTTGATGATGCCGTTGCCGACATCGCGCCACACATCGACGCCGCCTTGCATCTGGCTCCAGAAGGAGCCTTCATCCACACCGATCAAGGCCACACCGACCAACCAACCGCCCAGGATGCCCACGGCACTGAACACGGCCGCCAGCAAGGGCATGGCAATGATGCCGCCCCACAGGCGCGGCGCCAGGATGCGGCGCACGGGATCGACCGCCATCATTTCCATGGCCGATAGCTGCTCGCCGGCCTTCATCAGACCAATTTCAGCCGTGAGCGCCGTGCCAGCGCGGCCGGCGAAGAGCAGTGCCGAGACCACGGGACCGAGTTCACGCACCAGGCTGAGCGCGACCAACAGGCCCAGGGCTTCTGCCGAACCGTAGCGCTGCAAGGTGTAGTAGCCCTGCAAGCCGAGCACGAAACCCACGAATAGCCCCGACACCGCAATGATGGCCAGGGAATAGTTGCCCAGAAAGAAGATCTGGTCGCGCACCAGGCCAAAGCGCCTGAGGGTGGGGCCACTGAGGGCAAAGAGCTTGAAAAACAGGCCGGTGGCGTGCCCGATATCGGCCAGCTTGCAGCGGGTGGCATAGCCCAGGCCGGCCAGCAGGCCCATGAAATCGGGGCGTTTCATCGGCGGGCCTTTCCAGCCAGCGGCTGGTGGGTGCCCGGGCCGAAGTCGCTGGCCGCATCCGGCCCTGGGTAATGAAACTGCACCGGGCCCTGGCTGAGGGCATGGACGAACTGGTGCACCAGCGGATCGGTGGACTGCCGGACCTCCTCGGGCGTGCCCTGGGCGGCAATACGGCCATTGGCCAGGATGACGACCTGGTCAGCGATGCGGAAGGTCTCCTCCAGGTCGTGCGAGACGATGACACTGGTGATGCCCAGGGTGTCATTGAGCTGGCGGATGAGCTGGGCGGCCGTGCCCAGCGAAATCGGGTCCAGCCCGGCAAAGGGCTCGTCGTACATGATGAGCTCAGGGTCGAGGGCGATGGCCCGCGCCAGGGCCACGCGGCGGGCCATACCGCCGGAGATTTGCGAGGGCATCAGGTCCCGCGCGCCGCGCAGGCCGACCGCGTCGAGCTTCATGAGCACGATGTCACGCACCAATTCGTCGGTCAGGGGGGTGTGCTCGCGCAGGGGAAAGGCCACGTTATCGAACACGTTCAGATCGGTAAAAAGCGCACCAAACTGAAACAGCATGCCCATGCGCCTGCGCATGGCGTACAGGCCTGAGGCATCGAGCCCGCCCACGTCCTGCCCATCGAACAGCACCTGGCCGGCGCCGGCCCGCTGCTGCCCACCGATCAAGCGCAGCACCGTGGTCTTGCCGCCACCGGAGGCACCCATGAGCGCCGTGACCTTGCCGCGGGGCACGGTGAGGTTCATGCGGTCCAGGATCACGCGCGCGCCGCCCTCGCCCGGGTAGGCGAAGGTGACATCCCGGAATTCGACCAGGTGGTCAGAGGCGGGGGAGGAGGGGATCTCGGGCATGGGCATGAAAAAGCCGGCCCCGGGGCCGGCTTCGTGGGGACGGCCGTCATCATAACGGCCGCTGTCTCAGGCTCAGCGAGGCAGGTCGGAATAACCCATGAGGAACTCATCCATGGCCCGGGCGGCCTGGCGGCCCTCGCGGATCGCCCACACCACCAGGGACTGGCCACGCCGCACGTCACCGGCGGCGAAGACGCGGGGGACGTTGGTGACATAGCCGCCCGTGAATTCGGTGCTGGCCTTGGCATTGCCACGGCCGTCCTTGTCCACGCCGAACGCCTCCAGCATCGTGGCCACCGGGTTGGTAAAGCCCATGGCCAGCAGCACCAGGTCGGCTTGGTATTCCTTCTCGGTACCCGGCACCTCGACCAGCTTGCCGTCCTTCATCTCGACATGCACGGTCTTCAGACCCGTGACCTTGCCGTTCTTGCCGATGAATTCTTTGGTGGAGATGGCGAACTCGCGCACGCAGCCTTCCTCATGCGAGGATGAGGTGCGCAGCTTCAGCGGCCAGTAGGGCCAGACCAGGGGCTTGTTCTCCTCCTCGGGCGGCTGGGGCATCACCTCAAATTGGGTGACGCTGGCTGCGCCGTGGCGGTTGCTGGTGCCCACGCAGTCGCTGCCGGTGTCGCCGCCGCCGATCACGATGACGTGCTTGCCGTCGGCCCTGATCTGACCCTTGAGCTTGTCGCCGGCCACCACCTTGTTCTGCTGCGGCAGGAACTCCATGGCGAAATGCACACCGGCCAGATCACGGCCCGGCACGGGCAGGTCGCGCGAGGTTTCCGAGCCCCCGGTCAGCAGCACGGCGTCGTACTGCGCATTCAGCTCCTCGGCCGACATCACGGTCTGGGCATCGTTCGTCACCTTGGCCGCCGGGCCGTCGGCAGGCATCGCGCCCACCAGCACACCCGTGCGGAAGCTCACGCCCTCGGCCGTCATCTGCTCGATGCGGCGGTCGATGTGCGACTTCTCCATCTTGAAGTCGGGGATGCCGTAGCGCAGCAACCCGCCGATGCGGCTGTTCTTCTCGAACACGGTGACGTCATGGCCGGCACGCGCGAGTTGCTGCGCTGCCGCCAGGCCCGCGGGGCCGCTGCCCACCACCGCCACCTTCTTGCCGGTCTTGACCTTGGGCGGCTGCGGTTGCACCCAGCCCTCGGCCCAGGCACGGTCGATGATGGCGTGCTCGATGGACTTGATGCCCACGGCGTCGTCATTCACGTTCAGCGTGCACGCGGCCTCGCACGGGGCGGGGCAGACGCGGCCGGTGAACTCCGGGAAGTTGTTGGTGGAATGCAGCACCTCGATGGCGCTTTGCCAGTCGCCACGGAACA
>CANGYC010000120.1 GCA_947457975.1 Comamonadaceae bacterium
CACGCCCCTGCTGGCGGCCATGCATGGCGTGGGCCGGTTCTTTCCGCGCGGTGACCGCTCGCCTGCGCTCACCCCGGTGGCCGAGCCTGCCTTGCGTCAGGCCCTGGAGGCGGGTATCGGCCCGCAGGGCTGGCGTGAAGGCCGCAGCCAACGCATTGCCAGCGGCTTTTACACCTCACAGGCCTGGGAGTGGACCCGGTGAAAGCCCTGCGTCTGCCCCCGTGGCTTGCGGCCATGGCGGCGCGGCATCTGCCGTGCGCCGACGCGGCCTCGCACGAGCTGCCGCTGGGGCGACTGTTCAGGCTGTCTCTTTTTCAGGCGGCCATTGGCATCACCATGGCCCTGCTGGTTGGCACGCTCAACCGCGTGATGATCGTCGAGCTGGGCGTTCCGGCCTGGTGGGTGGCCCTGTCGGTGAGCTTGCCCCTGGTCTTCGCCCCCCTGCGTGCGCTGATTGGCTACCGCAGCGACACGCATCCTTCGGCGCTGGGCCTCAAGCGCCTGCCTTACCTCTGGATGGGCAGCCTGCTCATGTTCGGCGGACTGGCGATCATGCCCTTTGCCCTGCTGCTGCTGTCCGATCCGCCCGAGGGCGCTGTCTGGATCGGCCGTGCTGGCGCGGCCATGGCCTTTTTGCTAGTCGGCGCGGGCATACAGATCACCCAGACCGCGGGCCTGGCCCTGGCCAGCGACATCTCGCCTGTCGACAAGCGCCCCCGCGTGGTGGCGCTGCTCTACAGCATGCTGCTGGCAGGCATGGTCGCCGGCAGCGCCATCCTGGGCGGCCTGCTCGCCGACTTCAGCCCCAAGCGCCTGATTCAGGTGGTGCAGGGTGCTGCGGTGCTGGTGGTGGTGTTCAACCTGGTGTCGCTGTGGAAGCAGGAGGCTCGCCAGCCCAGGCGCGGCGAGCGCGAGCCCGATGGTTTTTCCCGCAACTGGAGCCGGCTCATGACCCTGCCCAGGATGCGGCGCTTCTTGTGGACCGTGGGCCTGGGCACGGCTGCTTTCAGCATGCAAGACATCGTGCTCGAGCCCTTCGGCGGCGAGGTGCTGGGTCTGGGTGTGGGCCTGACCAGCTCCCTCACGGCCCTGAGTGCTGGCGGCTCCTTGCTGGCCTTCATCATCGCGGCCCGCTGGGTTTCGCGCGGCCTGGACTCCTGTCGCCTTGCAGCCCTGGGCGCGCTGCTGGGCCTGCCGGCCTTTGCCTGCGTGATCTTCTCGGCGCCGCTGGAGTCGGCCAACCTCTTTCGCTTCGGGGCGGCCCTGATCGGCTTTGCCAGCGGCTTTTTCTCGGTGGGCATGCTGCTGACCGCCATGAACCTGCCCGAGCGCGAGCTCACCGGCCTGGTGCTCGGCGCCTGGGGCGCGGTGCAGGCCACCGCGGCCGGTGTGGCCATGGCCGTGGGCGGCGTGCTGCGCGACCTGGTCGGCAGCCTGGCGCACAGCGGCTGGCTGGGCCCCATCCTCGATTCGCCGGCCACCGGCTACAGCTTCGTGTTTCACCTTGAGATCTATCTGCTCTTCGTGGTGCTGATCGCCCTGGGTCCGCTGGTTCGCCGGCGCTCGGTGCGCAGCACTTCCCCTCAACCCCTTGGTCTGGCTGAATTGCCAGGCTGAATTACCGAGTCCCGTTCCGACAGAAGGAGAATTTCCATGGAAACAGGCGCTATCACCCAGTACGTTGATGTGGCACAGGTCGTGCTGTATCTCTTTTGGGCATTTTTTGCCGGACTGATTTACTACCTCCTGCGGGAGAACCACCGCGAGGGCTACCCGATGGATTCGGGCCGTGAAAACGGACCCCGCATCGAAGGCTGGCCCCCCGTGCCCACGCCCAAGGCCTACAAGATGGCCGACGGCCGTGAGTTGCTCAGCCCCGACCTGCGCCGCCCTGACGGCAGCTACTCGGCGCAGCCCACGCACGGCTGGAATGGCGCGCCTTTGGAGCCCATCGGCAACCCCTTGCTGGCAGGCGTCGGCCCGGGTGCCTGGGCGCAGCGCGCTGACGAGCCTGACATGCTGACCGAAGGTGGCGCGAAGATCGTTCCCCTGCGCGTCGCGGCAGACCACAGCGTGCACGTGAAAGACACCGACCCGCGCGGCCTGCCCGTGTTGGGTGCCGATGGTGAGCTCGCCGGTACCGTGACCGACCTCTGGGTTGACCAGGCCGAGATGTTGTTCCGCTACCTGGAAGTGGCGCTGCCAAGCGGCAAATCGGTTCTGCTGCCCTTCAACTTCGCCTACGTCAGCCGCGATGCGGTGCGCGTCAAGGCGGTGCTGGCCGCGCAGTTCGCTCAGGTGCCGGCCCTGCGCCGCCCCGAGCAAGTGACGCTGCTCGAAGAGGAAAAGATCATGGCTTACTTTGGCGCTGGTATGTTGTACGCCACGCCTGAGCGCCAGGAGCCTCTGCTGTGAGCTTCCAGCACGAGCACGAGTTCGAGGCGGCCCCCGGGCTGCCCGAGAAGCTGCCGGCCGGTGAGCACATCCTGTGGCAAGGCGCGCCCGACTGGCGACAGCTGGCCCTGCATGCCTTCCATGTGCGTAAGCTGGCGATCTACTTTGCGCTCATGTTGGCGGCGCAGGCCGCCTTTCTACAGGCCGACCAACAGCCGCTGATCGCGCCTCTGACGCTGAGCGCCAGCCTGGCCCTGATCGCCCTCGGCCTGCTGGCCGCCACTGCCTGGTTCTCAGCCCGCACCACGCTCTACACCCTGACCAACAGGCGGGTGGTGATGCGCGTGGGCATCGTGCTGACCCTCAGCTTCAACCTGCCCTTGCGGCAGATTGCCGGGGCCTCGCTCAAACCGCATGCCGCGGGTTTTGGCGACATCGCCTTGAGCCTGCAGGGATCCGGCCGCATCGCCTGGGCGCATCTTTGGCCCCATGCACGGCCCTGGGCTGTGCGCCAGCCTCAGCCCTCGCTGCGCTGCATCCCCGAGGCCCAGGCCTTGGGTACGCTCATCCAGCAAACCTGGCAGGCCGCCAACCCTGGCGTGCAGCTGCGAGCCCCTGACCAAGCACCCGCAGACTCCAACCCTGAGCTGCAGGGCGCCCCGCGCACTGCCGCCGTCTGAGCATGTCCGCCACACCTCACACCCACACGGCCGCCGAGTCCACGCGCATGACGCTCGCCCCTGGCCTGCCAGGCTCGCGACCCTGGATGGCCTGGGTGCTGGGTCTGGCCGTGGCCAGCGCGGTCTTGACGGCCGCTTGGCATCGCTATGCCGGCGAGCCCCTGAGCGACGAGGCGGCTGCGGTGAGCTGGCAGCGCAGTTTCCACTTCGAGGACCGGCCCAATGGTGATATCGCCGTGGTCGATGCCGTGACGCGCCAGGAAGTGGCTCACTTCCAGGGTGAGCAGGGCTTCGTGCGCGGCGCCTTGCGCGCCCTGGCCCGCGAGCGCATTCGCCACGGCATGGGCCCCGAGCAGCCCTTTGAGCTGACAGGCCATGTCAATGCCCGCATCACCCTGCGCGATCCCGCCACGGGTATGCGCCTGAACCTTGAATCCTTCGGCCCCACCAATGCGGCGGTGTTTTCCCGTCTGCAATCGGCCACGCCGATCTCCGCCTCTACCCAAGGACGATCATGAGCACCCACACCACTGCCCTGGACCACGACCCGCTGGCCCACCTGATGGACCGCATCGAGAGCTCGGACGATGCGATCGCCAAGGCCGTCCAGAGCACCATGCTCACGCCCCGCTTCTACACCACCGACTTCAAGGCCATGGACCGGCTGGATGTCTCGCCGGTGCGCGCCGAGTGGGACACCATGATGAAGGAGTACGAGGGCGACAACAACCACGACCACTTCCAGCGCGACGCCGAATTCGCCGAAGAGGTGCGCACCCTCATGCCGCAGCTCTCGCCCGAGATGCGCCAGGAGTTCCTGGACTTTCTCATCAGTTCGCTGACCTCCGAGTTCTCCGGCTGCATTCTCTACAACGAGATCCGCAAGAACATCAGCAACCCCGATATCAAGCAGTTGATGACCTACATGGCGCGTGATGAATCGCGCCATGCCGGCTTTCTCAACCAGTCCCTCAAGGACTTCAACCTCGGCATCGACCTGGGCAGCCTCAAGCGCACCAAGTCCTACACCTACTTCAAGCCCAAATACATCTTCTACGCGACCTACCTGTCGGAGAAGATTGGCTACGCCCGCTACATCACCATCTTCCGGCAGCTCGAGCGCCATCCGGACAAGCGCTTTCATCCGATCTTTCGCTGGTTTGAGCGCTGGTGCAATGACGAGTTCCGTCATGGCGAATCCTTTGCGCTCATCATGCGTGCCCAGCCTCATTTGCTGCAGGGCCTGAACAAGCTGTGGATCCGCTTTTTCATCCTGGCCGTTTACGCCACCATGTTTGTGCGCGACCACAGCCGGCCGCTGCTGCACGAGGCCATGGGTCTCGATTCCACGCGCTACGACTACGAGGTTTTTCGCATCACCTCGCAGATCTGCCGTCAGGTGTTCCCGGTGGAGGTTGACATCGATCACCCGGTGTTCAAGGCCTGCCTGGAGCGTCTGCTGGACTTGTCCAAGCGCAACGATCTGGCCAAGGCCCAGGGCGGGCTCCTGGGCAAGCTCAAGAGCGCCGGCCTGGCTGTGCAGGCAGCGCTCACCTTTGGCCGCTTATTCCTGGTGCCGGTCAAGTCCCAGGCCCTGCCTGCGACGGTGCGCTGCGAGCCCGTCTGGTAAGCCGCTTGAGCAAGCGTTCAACATGCGCGATACACCCGGGCCAGGATGACTGAATTTTTCACCACCACCACGGCAGCCGTGCTGTTTGCCTTGCTGTGCTGGTGGTTCGGCACGGGTGCCATTCTTTGGCTGGTGCGCTTGCCCAAGGCCAGCTTCGCTTGGAGCTTGCCCGTGTTCTCGGTGCTGCTGCTCCTGGGTATCTGGGGCAGCCAGGCCAGCATGCGTGGCTCCGGTCCGGGCCCGGCCTATCTGGGCTTTGCCAGCGTCATCCTCATGTGGAGCTGGCATGAGTTGGCTTTCCTCAGCGGTTGGCTAACTGGCCCCCGGCGTAGCTTCATGACGCCGGGCGCCAAGGGGGCCCAGCGCTTTCGCGAGGCCCTGCAGGTGGTGCTCTACCATGAGCTGGCCCTGCTGGCGAACTTCCTGCTGTTGCTGTGGCTGCAGCAAGGACAGCCCAACCATGTGGCGCTGTGCACCTTCGCGCTGCTGTGGTGCATGCGCTTTACGGCCAAGATGAATCTCTTCCTGGGTGTGCCCGAGGTCGGCGACCAGTACCTGCCGGGCCACCTGACTTACCTGGGCAGCTATTTCAGGCGTGGATCGGTCACCGGCTTTTTCTTCCTCACCATGGGCGGCGCTTGCCTGACCTGGCTGTGGCTGATCTGGCAGGTCCACCACGGTCTGGTGGCCGTGACCACCGGCTGGGCACTGTTGGCAGCCCTGCTGGGCCTGGCCATCGTCGAGCATGTGCTCATGGTCTTTCCCGTCCCCATGCAGCGCCTCTGGGGCTGGGCCATGTCGCGCGGCCAAACACCCCCCAACAAGCTCCTGCCGGTCTCTCCGGTCGGTGTCAAACCGGACCAGGCATGAACGCATACACCACCCACGAACAGCGGCAACTGGCCCTGCTCGGCAGCGCCCCGCATGCCCTGGTCATTGGCAGCGGCTTTGGCGGCCTGGCCGCCGCCGTGCGCCTGCAGGCCCGCGGCTGGCGCGTGACCGTGCTCGAAAAGCTCGATGCCCCGGGCGGTCGGGCCTACGTGCACCACCAGAACGGACATGTGTTCGATGCCGGGCCCACCATCATCACGGTGCCCGGCCTCTTTGAAGAGCTCTGGCGCCTGGCCGGCCGTCGCTTTGACCACGAGGTCACGCTCAAGGCCATGGATCCGTTCTACAGCATCCGCTTTCCGGATGGTGACCATTTCAACTACAGCGGCGACCCCGAACGCATGCTGGCCGAGGTGACCCGCATCAGCCCGGGTGATGTGGCGGGTTACCGCCGCTTCATGGCGGAGGCCGACAAATGCTACCGCCTGGGCTTTGAGGCCCTGGGGGCCAAGGCCTTCGACACCGTGGGCGACCTGCTCAAGGCCGTGCCTTCCATTCTGCGCATGCGCGGCTGGCGCAGCCTGCACACCATGGTGGCGGCGCACATCAAGCATCCCAAGCTGCGCATCGCCATGAGCCTGCAGAGCTTGCTGATCGGCGGCAATCCCTTTTCCGTTACCAGTGTGTACAGCCTCATCAACGCCCTGGAGCGTCAATGGGGCGTGCACTGGGCCATGGGCGGTACGGGCAGCCTGGTCAAGGGCCTGGTGAGCCTGCTCGAGGGCCTGGGTGGCAGCCTGCGCTGCAATGCCACGGTCGAGCGCATCAACGTCGAGGGTGGCCGCGCCACCGGCGTGACCCTGGCCGGCGGAGAGCGCATCGACGCCGACATCGTGGTCTCCAACGCCGACACGGCCTGGACCTACCGCAACCTCATTGCACCGGAGCATCGCCGGCACTGGACCGATCAGCGCGTGGCCAAGGGCCGCTACTCCATGAGCCTGTTTGTCTGGTACTTCGGTACCCGCAAGACCTATTCCGATGTGCCCCACCACACCATGGTGCTGGGCCCGCGCTACCGGGAACTGCTGCACGATATCTTCACCAAGCACAAGCTTGCCAGCGACTTCAGCCTCTACCTGCACCGCCCCACCGCCACCGACCCCGGCATGGCGCCGCCCGGTTGCGACACTTTTTATGCCCTCTCGCCCGTGCCGCACCTCGACAGCGGCACCGACTGGCAGCACCAGGCCGAACCCTACCGGCGTGCGGTGGCCGAGGTGCTGGACCGCACCATGCTGCCGGGCTTCGAGGCCGAACTGAGCGCCTCGCTCGTCACCACGCCGCAGGATTTCCAAGATCGGCTGCTGTCCTACAAGGGCGCCGCCTTCGGCCTGGAGCCCCTGCTGCTGCAAAGCGCCTGGTTCAGGCCGCACAACCGCAGTGAGGATGTGGCCGACCTCTACATGGTGGGCGCCAGCACCCACCCCGGCGCGGGCGTGCCCGGTGTGCTGATGTCGGCCAAGGCACTCGACAGCGTGGTGCCCAGTGCCGTCGAGTTCCTGCAGTCACGGGATAGGGCCGAGGCATGAACCCCACCAGAGCCCACGCAGCCGACCTGCACGCCTGCGTGAACCTCATGCGGGGCGGCTCCAAGACTTTTTTTGCCGCCAGCCGCTTGCTTCCCCCGCGCGTGCGCGATGCCAGCATTGCC
>CANGYC010000121.1 GCA_947457975.1 Comamonadaceae bacterium
CAAGCTCTGCATCGTCGAGGTGGAAAAGATCGTTGAGGTCGGCGAGCTTGAGCCCGACGACATCCATCTGCCCGGCATCTATGTGCACCGCTTGGTGCTCAATGCCACGCCTGAAAAGCGCATTGAAAAGCGCACCATCACCGAGAAAGCAGGAGTCTGAACATGCCCTGGACCCAAGAACAGATGGCGGCCCGCGCCGCGCAGGAACTCGAGGACGGCTTTTACGTCAACCTCGGCATTGGCATTCCCACCCTGGTGGCCAACTACGTGCCGGCCGACAAGGAAGTGTGGCTGCAGTCTGAAAACGGCATGCTGGGCATTGGCCCCTTCCCCACCGACGACAAGGTGGACGCCGACCTGATCAACGCCGGCAAGCAGACCGTCACCACCATCGCCGGCTCGTCGATTTTTGGCAGCCATGACAGCTTTGCCATGATCCGCGGCGGCAAGATCAACCTGTCCATCCTGGGTGCCATGCAGGTCAGCGAGCGTGGCGACCTGGCCAACTGGATGATTCCCGGCAAGATGGTCAAGGGCATGGGCGGCGCCATGGACCTGGTGGCGGGCGTGCCCCGCGTGATCGTGCTCATGGAGCACGTGGCCCGCAAGAAGGACGGCACCGAGGACCTGAAGATCCTCACCCAGTGCACACTGCCCCTGACAGGCGTGGGCGTGGTCGACCGCATCATCACCGACCTGGCCATCATGGACGTGACGCCACAGGGCCTGAAGGTGGTCGAGATGGCACCGGGTGTGACGCGCGAGTTCCTGCAGTCCAAGACCGGCGTCACGCTGATCCACTGAGCGGGATCGGCTTTGCGCCCACGCACGCGCAGGCTCTTGCGGGTGCTCTTTCGCGTGCTCTTTCGCGTGAGTACGCACAACTCAACAGGGCTTTGGCTTGCGGCCCAGGTACAATCGAGCGCATCGCTGCGGGCTGCTCGCCCTTGCGGCGCGCTTTTCACCCGATGCGCCCTTCGCGCTGCGCATCCCAAGAATCGGCGGCAGACCCCTCCCAGCGTCCTGCCCTTTGCTGGTGAGCTCACTGCCCGGTCTGTAACCTTCTCCAGGACCGGTCCAGCCTTTGTGCAGGCTTTCCCATTGAGCGTTTGTCGCTCACCCAGGAACCTGTTCGTCCTGCATTTTTCGTGCGCCATCGAGCGCAGACTTTCCCCGGCGCGCGCCAGCCCTGCTGAGCCCAGCGCATATTGATGATTCCTCACCACAACACGATTTCTTCCGATGGCTTTGTCATCACCCCCCTGAGCCGGCTTCAAGGCACGGGGATGTTTTCTTCCGCGGTGTCCATCCGCAGCGGCCAGGGCCAGGCCTCACATGACCGGGTGTACCGCTTTACCCGCCTCTTCAGCCGCCAGGAACAAGCCCTGGCCTATGCCTTGGGCCAGGCCCGCCAGTGGCTCCACACCGGCCTGCCCGCCTGAGCCCCACCGTTTTCACAGGAGTTTGCGTGTCCAAAGAAGATCTGATTGAAATGCAAGGCAAGGTTGACGAGGTGCTGCCCGACGGGCGCTTCCGTGTCACCTTGGAGAACAACCACAACCTCATTGCCTACTCGGGCGGCAAGATGCGCAAGAACCGCATCCGCGTGCTGGCCGGTGACCGTGTCACGGTGGAGATGTCCCCCTACGACCTGAGCAAGGGCCGCATCACTTTCCGCCACCTGGAGCCGCGCACCGGCGCGCCCATGCCGGCCTTCAAGCGCCGCCCCCGCTGAGTTTTTCCCGCCGCTCCTTCATTTGAAGGCGGCGTAGATCACGGCGTGCTCCTCCTCAATGGAGCGCCGCGCCGCTTTCACGAAGCGGCGGATGCTCATCATGTCGTCCTGGTCGAGCCTCTCGCACAGGCCCAGGTCCCGGCCAGAGCTCACCAATTGCTCGGCCATGGCTTTTTCCAGCGCCGTCAGGTCCGTTTGGTCCAGCCGAACCGAGGTGTCTCGAAAGATGTGGTACTTGCCGCCTCGTCTCTCATAGAGGTGGTGCATCCAGTGGTGCAGTGGCTTCAAGCCATCCCAATGGCCGATGGTCAACAAAGGCGCGCCTTCGCGCAGCCGCAACTGCACATCCACTGGTGAGACCCCGACATCTTCCTCGGGAATCGCAAACGCATACATCTCAAGGCCCATGAACCGTGCTCCTGCGGTGTGGAGCCCTGAGTGACGGGCTCGCTGCAAGTGACTGGTTCCCTGTTATGCCTTGGCTCGCGGCGCCAGGGTCGCCGCAGAAGCCCGAGACCGTGTCGGCTTTATTCGGCCTTGATGCCCGCCTTGCGGATGATTTGGGTGTAACGCTCGAGCTCTTGCGCAATGATCCGGCTGAATTCCGCAGGCGTGGTGGCGTACAGGTCGAAGCCCATGTTCTGGAGCTGATCGCGCACCTCGGGTTGAGCCAGGATGGCGGCCACCGACTTGTGCAGCTTGTCGATGATGGCCGGTGGGGTACCGGCAGGGGCCAGCAGACCCTGCAGGTTGTCTGCCACCACGTCAGGAAAACCGGATTCGGCCAGGGTGGGCACGGTGGGCATGACGGCGCTTCTGCGTGCACTCGTCACGGCAATCGCCCTGAGCGTGCCCGCCTTCACATGCGATGTGGTGGGCGGCAAGGCCGAGCAGCCGAAGCTGATCTGGTTGCTGAGTACCGCATTGACCACTGGCGCTGCACCCTGGTAGGGGACATGCACCGCCTCGCCATTGGCGGACATCTTCAGGCCTTCGCAAGCCACATGGGGTGTGGTGCCCACGCCCGGTGTGCCATAGGTGGTGGGCGTGCGCTTTTGCCTCAGCTGCGCGGCCAGGTCGGCCACGTTCTGGATGGGCGAAGAGGGGTGCACGTAGATGATGTTGGGCGAGACGGCCGCATAGGTGATGGGGGCGAAATCCTTGATCGGGTCAAACGGCGCCTGCATGGCTGGGTTCGACACGATGTTGGAGCTCGAAAAGAGCAGGGTGTAGCCGTCGGCGGGCGAGGTGGCTACGCTCTTGATGGCAATGTTGCCGCCTGCGCCCGTGCGGTTTTCAATCAGAATGGGTTGGCCCAGCGTGTTCTTGAGGTGGTTGGCGATGACCCTGGCAATGACATCGGTGGGCCCGCCCGCGGCGAAGGGCACCACGATGCGGATCGGTTTGTTGGGGTAGTTGTCCGCGCTCTGGGCCAGGGCAGGTCCGGCGGCCAAGAGTGCGCACGTGGCGGTCAATACGGCGCCGAGTTGCTGCAGTTTTTTCATGGGGTGTCTCCTCAGGGTTTAGGGTTTGCTGGTCATGCGGGTTGGTTTTCTCGGGGTCTCGGCGGCTTCCCCATCCCCGGTGCCGAACTTGTCGGACACCACGAGCCGGTAGGGATTGTTCGGAACGAACAGTTCCTGAAAAAGGGCGACCCGGCCATTGGTTTCGATGGCCAGCAGGTCCAGGCGCAAGCCCGTCTCCCCGGCTTCGAGCTCGAGGGTGCGTCGCACCGGCTCTGGAAAGGGCTGCAGGTGAAGCGACTGCTCAATGTGTGAAATGCTGATGCGGTACTGCTTGGCCAGCAGCAGCTTGATGTTGGTGCTCGCCAGCCCCGAGGCCGGGCAGGTCATGAGGAGCGGAAAGCGCAGCAGGTCCACGTAGATGCGGCTGAGCACATTGAATTCGCGGTTGATCGAAATCTTGCGATCAATCCGCAGCACGCTTTGTCCGTTTTGCTTGAGTGGCGCAGACCAGGGTCCCTGGGCCGCGATCAATTTGCGGCCGATCAATTGCGAATACACAGGCAAAAAACCGTGGCTGCCCACGAAGCGGCAGTGCAGCGGATGCTCCAGCAGCTTTTGGGGGTGCGCCACGAAGGAGCCCGCCCCGCGCCGGCGCAGCACCAGACCGTCGCCCACCAGCGAGCCCAGGGCCCGCTGGATGGTGCCTATGCTCAGCGGCAGGGCCTCGGCCAGCTCCGTCTCGGTCGGAAGTTTTTGGCCCGGCTTGAGCGTGCCCGACTCGATGGCCTGCACCAGGCCCGCATAGAGGCTGACATGCTTGGGCGTGCCCGCGTCCGCCTCGTCGAGCTTTTTAAGAACACTTTCAAGCCACTTGCTTGGCATTACAAGAAAACCCTTGTACACATGACCATGAACTTACTCTATAGTAATTGCAGCTTGTAAATCAATGCCTGTCTAGCACGGGCAAACCCTTGAATGCGTGCACATCGGACCTGGCAGGAGCAAGCGTGAAGGCGGCTCCCTTCAAATACATTCGGGCTGAATCCCTCGAGCATTCCCTCGAGATCCTCGCCGCCTACGGCGATGAGGCCCGTGTCCTGGCCGGCGGCCAAAGTCTGCTGCCTTCGCTTTCCTTGCGCCTGAGTGAGCCGGCTGTTCTGCTGGACATCAACCGGGTGGCTGCCCTGTCCTGCGAGCCCGTGGTGACCGATGCCCATGTGCGTCTTCCTGCGCTCATGCGCCATGCGCAGCTCTTGGCCTCGCCGATCATTGAGGCGCACTTGTCGTTGCTCCATCAGGCCGCCCCCTGGATTGCGCACCCGGGCATTCGCCACCGCGGCACCGTCTGCGGAAGCCTGGCAGTGGGCGACCCCGCCTCCGAGCTGCCGGCCTGTGCAGTGGCTGCAGGTGCCGTGCTCATCCTCCAAAGCCATGCGCGGGGTACCCGGGCGGTGCCAGCCAGAGAGTTCTACCTCGGCCTGCTGCACAACGCCTGCGCGCCCGACGAGCTGATCGTGGCCGTGGAATTTCCACGCATGGACCACCTGCGCACAACGTTCCGGGAGGTGGCCCGCCGCCGTGGTGATTACGCGATGGTGGGCTTGGCCGGTGTGGCGCGTGCAGGCGGCCGCGGCCTCAGCCAGCCCGGGCTGACGTTTTTCGGCATTGGCGACCGGCCCCTGCAGGCGTCTGGCATCTGCGCCGCGATAGAGGCGGCGGATACCGCCGAGCAGGCGGTGACCCTGGCCCTGGAGGCTTACGAGCGAGACATCTCACCGAGCGCGGATCTCTGGTGCTCCAGCCAGGCGAAAAAACACATCGGGCGTTATTTGCTCGAGGAAGCAGTGCATGAGCTCTTTCAGTGATGAGGCCGCAGGGATGGCTGTGACCATCCACCTGCATCTCAATGGTGTGCCTGTGAGTGCGCAGGTGGATGCGCGTCAGCACCTGGGCGACTTTCTGCGGGAGTCGCAAGGGCTCAAGGGAACCCACATCGGTTGTGAGCATGGGGTGTGTGGCGCCTGCACGGTGCAGATGGATGGTCAGGCGGTGCGCAGTTGCCTGACGCTGGCCGCACAGGCCGACGCTGCGGACGTGCGAACCATTGAGGGCCTGTCCGCTGACCCGGTGGTCCACGCCCTGCAGGACAGCTTTGTGCGCTGCCACGCCATGCAGTGTGGCTTCTGTACCCCTGGCATGGTGCTGACGGCGGCCGAGCTGCTCAAAACCTGTGCCCTGCCCAGCCGTGAACAGGTCAGGGAGTACCTCTCCGGCAATTACTGCCGCTGCACGGGCTATGAATCCATCGTCAATGCCGTGATGGACGCGGCGCAGACCTTGGCAGGGGAGGCCTGAGGTGGCGGTCGATCAGTTGCATGAAGGACACGAGGGCATCGGTGCCGCCATGCCCCGTGTTGGCGCGCGCCGGCTGGTGGAGGGCCGAGCACGCTACACCGATGACCTGGAATTGCCGCGCATGGTGCACGTGGCCTTCCTGCGCAGCCCCTACGCCCATGCCCGCATCGTCTCCATCGATGCGGCGCTGGCAAAAGCGGCCCCCGGCGTCGTTTCTGTCACGACGGGTGCCGACCTGCGTGCGCACTGCGAGCCCTTCATGGCCGTCCTGAGTCACCTGCCGGGCATGGTGTCGGCGCCCCAGTGGCCCCTGGCCTGTGACATTGCCCGCTGGCAAGGCGAGCCTGTGGTGATGGTGGCCGCCCAATCCAGGGCGCTGGCCGAAGATGCGCTGGCCCTGATTGACGTGCGCTGGGAGCCGCTGGAGCCGGTGGTCGATCCCGAAGCGGCCTTGTCAGCGAATGCGACCGTCATTCACCCGGAACTGGACAAAGGCAACCTGGCCTACGAGGCGCTCGTCAACCGTGGCGACTTTGCGCGTGAGCAGGAGCTGGCGACGCTCAATCTGTCGCTGGACATCTCCACCACGCGCGTGACGGCCGTCAGCCTGGAGCCCCGGGGCCTGGTGGCCGACTGGGATGCCGGGCGGGGTGAACTCACGGTCTGGATGGGCACCCAGGTGCCCCACATGATGCAAAGTGTGCTGGCCCAGCACCTTCGCCTGCCTGAGAACCGCGTGCGCGTGGTCGCGGTGGAAACGGGCGGCAGCTTCGGCTTGAAGATCCACGCCTACCCGGATGAATTTGCAGCGGTCATGTTGTCGCGGCTTCTGGCGCGGCCCGTCAAGTTCATTGCCGATCGGCTGGAGTCTTTCAGCAGCGACGTGCATGCGCGGGCCCATCGCGCCAAGGTGTCGATTGCGGTGGCCCATGACCTGCGCATCCGGGCCTTTGCGGTGGAGGGCCTGCTGGGCATAGGCGCGTACTCCAAGCACCCGCGCGGCAGCGTCAACGAGGTGCGCCACGTGGTCAACCTGCTGGGCGCACCCTACCAACTTGAGGCACTGCATGCGCATGTGCGCGTGGCCTTTCAAACAAAAACGCCGTATGGCATGTACAGGGGGGTGGGCCATCCCGTGGCCTGCCTCTTGACCGAAGTGGCCGTGGAGTGCGCCGCACGTCAGTTGGGGGTGGATCCGGTCGATTTCAGGTTGCGCAACTTCCACCCGGATGGCGCCTATCCGATCCAGCTTTTGTCGGGCACGCAGGTGGAGGGCCTGTCGCACGAGGCCTGCATGCACAAGCTGGTGGCCATGATGGACTACCCCGCGCTCAGGCGTGAGCAGGCCCAGCAGCGTGCTGCAGGGCGCTACCTGGGCATCGGCTTGGCCTCCTTCGTCGAGAACTCCAACCATGGCTCGGCCACCTATGGCCGAGGAGGCGCGCCCATTGCCGCCAACGATGGATGCACCGTTCGCCTGCAGGCCGATGGCACTGTGTTGTGTGCCAGCGGAGCGGCAGACACTGGCCAGGGTGCTGAAACGGCGCTGTCCCAGATCGTCGCCCATGAGCTGGACCTGCCCCTGTCGTCCGTGCGGATGCAGATGGGCGACACCGCGTCTGCCCCCATCAGCGGCGGCAACTGGGGCTCCAGGGG
>CANGYC010000122.1 GCA_947457975.1 Comamonadaceae bacterium
GCCATTGGCGCCATCACCTTCAGCGGCTCGGTCATTGCCTTTGGCAAGCTCTCGGGCAAGTACAAGTTCCGCCTGTTCCAGGGTGCGCCGGTGGTCTTTGCCGGTCAGCACATGGTCAATCTGGTGCTGGGCCTGGCCACCGTCGGTCTGGGTGTGTTCTTCATGTTCACCGGCAACTGGGACGCCTTCCTGGTCATGCTGGCGCTGTCTTTCGTGCTGGGCGTGCTGATCATCATCCCCATCGGCGGCGCCGACATGCCGGTGGTGGTGTCCATGCTCAACAGCTATTCCGGCTGGGCCGCAGCGGGCATTGGCTTTAGCCTGAACAACAGCATGCTGATCGTGGCCGGCTCTCTGGTGGGCTCTTCGGGCGCCATCCTGAGCTACATCATGTGCAAGGCCATGAACCGCTCGTTCTTCAACGTGATCCTCGGCGGCTTCGGCGGCGAGGCAGGCGCCGCAGCGCAAGGCAGTGCGGTGCAGCGCTCGGCCAAGAGCGGCAGCGCCGATGACGCCGCCTTCATCCTGGGCAACGCCGAGTCCGTGATCATCGTGCCGGGCTACGGCCTGGCCGTGGCGCGTGCCCAGCACGCTGTCAAGGAACTGGCCCAGAAGCTCACAGAAAAGGGCGTGAACGTGAAATACGCCATCCACCCGGTGGCGGGCCGCATGCCCGGCCACATGAACGTGCTGCTGGCCGAGGCCGAGGTGCCCTACGACCAGGTCTTCGAGATGGAAGACATCAACGCCGAATTCGGTCAGGCCGACGTGGCCATCATCCTGGGCGCCAACGACGTGGTGAACCCGGCCGCACACGTCAAGGGCAGCCCGATCTACGGCATGCCCATTCTTGAAGCCTACAAGGCCAAGACCGTGATTGTGAACAAACGTTCCATGGCTGCGGGTTATGCCGGACTGGACAACGAGCTGTTCTACATGGATAAAACCATGATGGTTTTCGGTGACGCCAAGAAGGTCATTGAGGACATGGGTAAGGCCATCGAATAAGCGCCCGCACAATACGCGCGGCGCGGTAACTGCCGCCCAGCCGGCGGCCCTCCCGCGAGGTGGGTGCCGGCCCTGGACAACAACAATGGAGACCGAGCGCATGAATGCCCCCACTGTGGATCGCCCGTGGCTGACAGCCTATCCCGAGGGGGTTCCGTCCGACATTGACCCGTCCCAGTACCGCTCGCTGGTGGCCCTGTTGGAAGAAAGCTTCGCCCGCCACGGCGACAAGGTGGCCTACAGCTTTCTGGGCAAAGAGTTCCGCTTCTCGGACATCGACCGCCTCTCGCAGACTTTTGCGGCTTACCTGCAAAGCCTGGGCCTGGCACGCGGCGACCGCATCGCCATCATGATGCCCAACGTGCCGCAGTACCCGGTGGCTGTGGCCGCCATCCTGCGGGCGGGCTACGTGGTGGTGAACGTGAACCCGCTGTACACGGCCCGCGAGTTGGAGCACCAGCTCAAGGACTCGGGCGCCAAGGCCATCATCATCCTGGAGAATTTTGGCCACACCCTTGAGGCCTGCATCGCCAGCACCCCCATCAAGCATGTGGTGCTGGCCGCCATGGGCGACCGGCTGGGCGGGCTCAAGGGCGCGCTCGTCAACTACGTGGTGCGACACGTCAAGAAGATGGTGCCGGCCTTCAACCTGCCCCAGGCCGTGCGTTTCAATGACGCCCTGGCACGCGGTACTCGCGCCACGCTGCAGCGCCCCGAACTCAACCCGGACGACGTGGCCGTGCTGCAGTACACCGGCGGCACCACCGGCGTCTCCAAGGGCGCTGTGCTCCTGCACCGCAACATCATTGCCAACCTGCTGCAGTCCGAGGCCTGGAACGCCCCTGCCATGGCCGCCATTCCGGCGGACGAGCAGCCCACCTATGTGTGCGCGCTGCCGCTGTATCACATCTTCGCCTTCACGGTGAACATGATGCTGGGCATGCGCTCGGGTGCCAAGAACATCCTCATCCCCAACCCGCGCGACCTGCCCGCGGTGCTCAAGGAACTGGCCAAGCACCGCATCCACATGTTCCCGGCGGTGAGCACCCTCTTCAACGGCTTGGCCAACCACCCGAACTTCCACACCGTGGACTGGTCGCACCTGAAGGTGTCGCTGGGCGGTGGCATGGCGGTGCAAAACGCCGTGGCCAAACTTTGGCTGGAGAAGACGGGTTGCCCCATCTGCGAGGGCTATGGCCTGTCGGAAACCTCGCCTTCGGCCAGCTGCAACCCCGTCACCAGCAAAAACTTCACGGGCACCATCGGCGTGCCGATTCCCAGCACCTGGTTCAAGCTGATCGATGACGATGGCCACGACATGCCGCAGGGCACGCCGGGCGAGATCGCCATCAAGGGCCCGCAGGTGATGGCCGGCTACTGGCAGCGGCCCGACGAAACCGCCCGCGTGATGACCCCCGACGGCTACTTCCGCTCGGGAGACATCGGCGTGGTCACCGAAGAGGGCTTCTTCAAGATCGTCGACCGCAAGAAAGACATGATCCTGGTCAGCGGCTTCAACGTCTACCCGAACGAGGTGGAAGACGTGGTGGGCAGCTTGGACGGCGTGCTGGAGGTGGCCTGCGTGGGCGTGCCAGACGACAAGCAGGGCGAAGCCGTCAAGCTGGTGATCGTGCGCAAGAACCCTGCGCTCACCGAAGAGCAGGTGCGCGAGTACTGCCGCGCCAACCTCACGGGCTACAAGCAGCCCAAGGTGATTGATTTCCGCGAAGACCTGCCCAAGACCCCCGTGGGCAAGATCCTGCGCCGCGAACTGCGCGACACCAAACCTGCCTGAGGGCATGCCCCCTTCCCCGCCCTGGGCTCTGCCGCCCGGCCGCTTGGCCATCCTCAGTGCCTTGGTGGATGAACAGCGCGGCCTGATCGACCACCTGCAGCAAGCCCAGAAGGTGGCGCATGCCGGCCGCAACTTCTGGCTCGGCACGCTGGACGGCGTACCGGTGGTGCTCACGGTCTCGCGCATCGGCAAGGTGGCCGCGGCCAGCACCGCCACGCTGCTGATCGAGCGTTTTGGCGCCAGCGCCATCGTGTTCACCGGGGTGGCCGGGGGCCTGGCTCCGGGCGTGAAGGTGGGCGACGTGGTGGTGGCCCAGGGTTTCCTGCAGCACGACCTCGACGCCTCGCCCCTCTTTCCCCGCTACGAGGTGCCCGCCTATGGTCGCAGCCGCTTTGAATGCCATGCCGCGCTGAGCCAGCAGCTGGCCGAGTCGGTGCAGGCCGCGCTGGCTGAAGGCTGGCCCGCTGCGCATCTGCACTGCGGGCTGGTGGCCAGCGGCGACCGCTTCGTGTGCGGCGCCGAGGAATCCCGGCAGCTGCAAGAGCGGCTGCGCGAGGCAGGCCATGAGGCCTTAGCGGTCGAGATGGAGGGCGCGGCCGTCGCCCAGGTCTGCGCCGACCACGGCCTGCCCTTTGCCGCCATGCGCACCATCTCCGACCGCGCCGACGACACGGCGCACCAGGACTTCACGCAGTTCGTGCAGACCGTGGCCAGCCGCTATGCCGAGCGCATCATGCGCCGGCTGCTGCAGCGCATGGGCGCTCAGCACTGAGCATCACTTGCCGGCGCAAGGGGCGAAGGTGCCGCAGCTAGCGATTGAGCTTGTCCTCGATCGCCTGTTCCCGGATGGAGGCCTGCAGCTGGCGCAGGCGGCTGTCGATGATGGACGCCTCGATGTGCAGATTGGCACCCGAGACCTCCCCCCGGCCGCTGCGCAGCAGGTCCTGCGCGGCCTTGAGCCGATCCACCGCCCCCTGAACATCGAGCTGCGCAGCGCGGCCCTCGGCATCGGCCCGCACCGCGCGGGCAGCCTGACCCTGCTGCTGCAAGCCCTGGGCGAGCAACTGCCAGGCCAGGGGATCACGCGGGTACTGGCTGAGCCAGGACTGCAGTGGGTCCACCACCTCGGTCCCCCGGCCAGCGTTGACCAGCGCCTGCGACTGCACCAGCAGCTCGGCGCGGCCCCGGGCCTTGGAGACATTGATGGCGGCGGCCTCGGCCCGGCGGCCCAGCATGTCGTCGATCTCCGTGCCCAGCAGCTGCGCCGCACGCGCGGCCTGGGCATCGCCAGCCGCCTGCACCTGCACACGCTCCAACCAGGCCAGCGCCTGGGGGCCATCACGCAAGCGGGCCGACGCCCAAGCGGCGGCATAGAACGCCGCCAGCCTTTGCGGCGGGGTGGCGCTGGCGGGCAACTGCCGCGCCTCGCGCAGCCTGAACTGCAGGGTCTCTGCGTCGGGCTGGCCCAACACGCGGGCCCGACCGCTCATGAGCGCGTGGTAGGCCAGGCTGGGCAGGCCGGCGGCACGGCGCTCGGAGGCCGGAGCGTGGCTGCTGTGCTGCACACGGGCGCGGGCCTCGGCAATGCGCTCGGTCGTCAGCGGGTGCGAGCGCAGGTAGGGAAAGGAGCCGTTGTCGTTGAAGCGGTTGGCCAGCTGCAGCTTCTCGAACATGGCCGAGACGCCCTCGGGCTGGAAGCCGGCATCGGTCAGCACGCCAAATCCCACGCGGTCGGCCTCGCGCTCCATGTCGCGCGAGAAGTTCAGCTGCCCCTGAATGGCCAGGGCCTGGCCGCCCATGATGGCGGCGTTGCCCATGCTGCCCGCACTGCCGCTGCGCGAGGCGGCCATCACGCCCAGGATCATGGCGGCCATCACCCAGGGGGCTTGCCGCTGCTGCTGGGTGAACAGGCGCGCGATGTGGCGCTGGCTCACATGGCTGAGCTCGTGGCCCATCACGGCCGCCAGTTCGTCAGGGGTGCCGACGGTGGCCAAGAGGCCGGTGTGCACGCCCAGGTAACCCCCGGGCAGGGCAAAGGCATTGACCGAGCGGTCGCGCAGCAGAAAAAGGTGCCAGGCAAAGCGCTCCTGCAGCTCAGGGCTGATCTCGCCACGGTTGCGCGCCGCGGTCATCAGGGGCTGCCAGATGGCCTGCAGGTACTCGGCCAGCACCGGGTCGTCGAGGTAGGCCTCATCGCGGTAGATGCTGGCAGCGATCCGGTCGCCCAGCCGGCGCTCGGCGGCCAGGGGCAGGTCCACCCCTTCCCCCAGGGCCGGCAGCGGCGCCGGTGACGGCGGCAGGGGCTGCGCCTGCAAGTCAGCGCCGGGCGACACGGTCGTGGCCACTGCCATGAGGGCAGCCAACAGGGGCAGGCGGGCAACCAGGGTCATGCGGGCATCAGCCAGATAAAGGCGGCAGGCGGGGCAGATCGGCGGGCTCGAGCACCCCGGACGGGTACGCCATGCTCTTATGATGGCGCCTCCTTGTAAAGCTCCGGTGACTCATGACCGCCAATTCGGGACTCACGCATTTTGACGCACAGGGCCAGGCCCACATGGTGGACGTGGCCGCCAAAGCCGCCACGCACCGGGTGGCGGTGGCCGAAGGCCGCATTGCCATGCGGCCCGAAACCCTGCAGGTGATCCAGCAGGGCAGCGCCCGCAAGGGCGACGTGCTGGGCGTGGCCCGCATCGCCGGCATCATGGCCGCCAAGAAAACCAGCGAGCTCATCCCCCTGTGCCATCCGCTGGCCCTCACGCGCGTGGCGGTCGAGTTCCGCATCGACGAGGCGGCTGCCGCCGTCAGTTGCCAGGCCACGGTCGAGACCGTGGGCCCCACCGGCGTGGAGATGGAAGCGCTGACTGCCGTGCAAATCGCCCTGCTCACCATCTACGACATGAGCAAAGCCATCGACCGCGGCATGACGATCACGGATGTGAAGGTGCTGGAAAAGCACGGCGGCAAGAGTGGCAGTTGGGTGGCGCAAACGCCCACCTGAGGGGGCGGCCAAGAATGTTTACTTGCAGTCGTAGACGTACCAAGGAACACCGCCAGGCAGAACCTGACGGAGTACCGCCTCACGCTTTCCCCATTTGCGACATTCCAGGGTGGCCTGGTCTTTTGCCCCGGACTCGCTTCCGCCAGAGATGGTGATGCCAGAGGCTGAGCTGGATTGGACGCGGGATGGAGCGGCGCAACCGGCCAAGACCACCACGGAGGTCAACATAAGGGGCGCGAGACACTTGGATAACTTCATTCAATTTCTCCTTTAATTGCTGCTTGAAAAAAATGGCTTAAAACTTGGTCATAGATCACTGGCACATCAATGGCTACTGCATCTGCACCAGGCGGCTGAGGGCGCCTGCCTTGGCAAGGGCAATCCCTAGGCGCGCTGACCGAGGTTCCGGCACATGCTCATGTTTTGACCTTCTGACCGACCCCTGCCGCTCCCATGACCCCTGCCGCCGACGTACCCGTAGACATTCAGATGGCCTGCCAGGCCAGCCTCATGGCCTTCACGGCCCACTTTGACGCCGACGAGTTCGATGCCATGCTGGACTGGTTTGCGCCCGACGGTACTTGGGTGCGGGCCGACGGCACGATTCACGGCTTGAGTGAGTTGGCGGCCTGGGTGGCGCGCCGGCAGCCGGGCCAGATTTTTGTACGCCATCAGCTCTCCAACCTGCGCTTTGAGGCCCTGCCCCAGGGCCGGGTGCGGGTGCATTCGTATGTCGCCGTCTTTCGCCACGACGGCCCGCCCGACGGCCCGAGGCCGGCGCCCATGAATGGCCCGGCGCTGTTGGGCCGCTACACCGACGACATGGTGCTGCATGAAGGCCGCTGGAAGATCCACCACAAGTCGGTGCAGATCGACTTCAAAAAAGCCTGAAAAACACGCACCCTGACCATGAGCACCCACGCCACACCACCGGCCTTACCACCTGCCCTGCACTTGCGCCACATGGGCATGTACGTGTGGGACATCGACATGATGTCCCGCTTTTATCAGGAGGTGCTGGGCTTTGTCGTGACCGACACGGGCTTTGTGCGCGACCACCACGTGGTGTTTCTCAGCCGCGATGCCCGCTCGCACCACCAGTTGGTGATGGAGACAGGCCGCCCGCCGGGGCGGGGGCCAGGCTACGGCTTGCAACAAATTTCTTTCCAGGTTGATGCCCTGCAGGGCCTGCGCGATATGCGCCAGTTGCTGAACGCGCGCAGCGATGTCCTGCGGCAGCAAGCTGTGGACCACGGCAACTCATGGTCGCTGTATTTCTGGGACCCGGAGGACAACCGCATCGAGGTCTACCTCGATACGCCCTGGCATGTGGACCAGCCCTACCTGCAAGCCCTTGATCTGGAGCAAAGCGACGAGCACATCCGTGCCAC
>CANGYC010000123.1 GCA_947457975.1 Comamonadaceae bacterium
CTGCTGAATCGCCGCTTCCTCGCCTGCTGGCAGGCCGCTGGGCACCAGGTACTGCACCTCGTCGGTGAAGTACTTGTTCTGGTAGTCGTAGTTGCCGCCGGGCGCAACGATGCGGATCACCGGCAGGGCGCGAGCCGCGTCGCCTGTGCCCAGCACGGGGCAGGTGACCTCGTCGCCCGCTATGAACTGCTCGCAGAGGATGTCGGCATCGAGCTGGGCCGCGCGCTCAACGGCCTCGGCCATCTGAGATGCCTCGGTGACCTTGGCCAAGCCAATCGAGGAGCCCTCGCGCGCAGGCTTGACGATCAGCGGCAAGCCCAGCGCGGCGGGCACGGCCGCCACGTCGGCGGCGCTGTACTGGCCGCGCTGCAGCAGCACATAGCGCGGTGTGGCCAGACCCTCGGCCAGCCACAGGCGCTTGGTCATGACCTTGTCGATGGCGATGCTCGAGGCCATCACGCCCGAGCCGGTGTAAGGGATGCCCAACAATTCAAGCGCGCCCTGCACGGTGCCGTCTTCGCCAAAGCGGCCGTGCAGGTTGATGAAGCAGCGCACAAAGCCCTCAGCCTGCAGCTCGGAGAGGGGCCGCTTGGCTGGATCGAAAGCGTGCGCATCGACGCCACGGGCGCGCAGCGCTTGGAGCACACCCTGACCCGACAGCAGGGAGATGTCGCGCTCGGCCGACAGGCCACCCATGAGCACGGCCACCTTGCCAAAGTCTGCAGGACTGTGCAGCGCTCTCATGCCGCCACCTCTTGGAGCTCGATCACCTTGCCGGCCACCTGGCCGATGGAGCCGGCGCCCATGCAGATCACCACATCGCCGTCGCGCGCGTTGTCCAGGATGGCCCGGGGCATGGCCTCGATCTGGTCAACGAAGACCGGCTCGAGCTTGCCGGCCACGCGCAGGGCGCGCGCCAGCGAGCGGCCATCGGCCGCCACCACAGGCGCCTCGCCAGCGGCATACACCTCGGACAGCAGCACCGCGTCGGCCCCACCAATGACCTTAACAAAATCCTCAAAACAGTCGCGCGTGCGGCTGTAGCGGTGCGGCTGGAAGGCCAGCACCAGGCGGCGGCCGGGGAAAGCACCGCGCGCCGCTGCCAAGGTGGCGGCCATCTCCACCGGGTGGTGGCCGTAGTCGTCAATCAAGGTGCAGTGGCCACCGGCCGGCAAGCGGGCCTGGCCGTAACGCTGGAAGCGCCGGCCCACGCCGTGGAAATCGGCCAGGGCCTTTTGCACCGCCGTGTCGGGGATGTCGAGCTCCACCGCAATGGCCACGGCCGCCAGGGCATTGAGCACGTTGTGCTCGCCCGGCAGGTTGAGCACCACCGGCATGTCCGGCAGGGTCACGCCATTGCGGCGCTGCACCGTGAAGTGCATTTGCCCGCCCATATGGCGCACATCCACGGCGCGCACCTGCGCCTGGTCCGAGAGGCCGTAGGTGGTCACCGGGCAAGACACCTGGGGAAGAATCTCGCGCACGGCTGCGTCATCGGCGCAGAGCACAGCGGTGCCATAAAAAGGCATGCGGTGCAGAAAGTCCACGAAGGCTGCCTTCAACTTGGAAAAGTCGTGGCCGTAGGTCTCCATGTGGTCGGCATCGATGTTGGTGATCACGGCCATCACGGGCAAGAGATTCAGGAAGGAGGCGTCGGACTCGTCGGCCTCCACCACGATGTAATCGCCCGAGCCGAGCTTGGCGTTGGCGCCCGCGCTGTTCAAGCGCCCGCCGATCACGAAGGTGGGGTCCAGACCACCCTCGGCCAGCACGCTGGCCACCAGACTGGTGGTGGTGGTCTTGCCGTGCGTGCCCGCAATGGCGATGCCGCGCTTCAGACGCATCAGCTCGGCCAGCATGAGGGCGCGCGGCACCACAGGGATGCGCTTGGCGCGTGCCTCGACCACTTCCGGGTTGTCGGCTTGGACGGCGGTAGAGGTGACCACGGCATCCACCGAGGCCAGGTTGCTGGCGGCATGGCCCACGAAGGTGCGGATACCGAGGCTGGCCAGGCGCTTCAAGGTGGCGCTGTCGGCCAGGTCCGAGCCCGAGATGACGTAGCCCAGGTTGTGCAGCACCTCGGCAATGCCGGACATGCCCGAGCCACCCAGGCCGATGAAGTGGATGTGTTTGACGGCGTGCTTCACAGCAGTTCCTCGCAGGCCCGAACCATGCGCTCGGTCGCCTCGGTCTTTTGAAGTTGTTGGGCCGCCTCGGCCCGGCGCAACAGCTCGCTGCGCTCCAGGCCGCGCAGGAACTGCGCCAGCGCTTCGGCCGTGAGGGTGGGCTGCGGCATCAGCCAGCCGCCGCCGGCCTCGACCAGGAAGCGGGCGTTGGTGGTCTGGTGGTCGTCTACCGCGTGCGGGAAAGGCACGAACACAGCGGCGGCACCTACGGCGGCGATCTCGGTGACGGTGGAGGCGCCGGCGCGGCAGATCACAAGATCGGCCTCGGCAAAGGCGCGGGCGGTGTCCTCGATGAAGGGCGTGAGCTCGGCCTCAACGCCGGCAGCCGCGTAGCTGGCGCGCAGCGCGTCGATCTGGCGGGCGCCGCTTTGGTGCAGCACCTGCGGGCGCTCGGCTTCGGGCAGCAGGGCCAGCGCCTGGGGCACGCGCTCGTTGAGCGCCTGGGCGCCCAGGCTGCCGCCCACCACCACCAACTTGAGCGGACCGCTCCGGCCAGCAAAGCGCTGGGCCGGCGCGGGCTGGGACACAAAGGCCGGGCGCAGGGGGTTGCCCACCCATTCGGCCTGTTTGAGCACCTTCGGGAAGGCCGTGAACACGCGGTCGGCCACGCCGGCCAACACGCGGTTGGCCAGGCCCGCCACCGAGTTCTGCTCATGCAGCACCAGGGGCTTGCCCAGCAGCACACCCATCATGCCGCCCGGAAAGCTGATGTAGCCGCCCAGGCCCACCACCACATCGGGCTGCACACGGCGCACCACCTTGAGGCTTTGCCAGAAGGCCTGCAGCAGACGCAGCGGCAGCAGAGCCAGGGTGACGGGCCCTTTGCCGCGCAGGCCGCCGAAGGCAATCGACTCGAAGGCAAAACCGCGCGCCGGCACCAGCTGGCTTTCCATGCTGGGCTGGCCTGGTCGGCCCTGACCGCCAAACCAGTGCACGCGCCAGCCGCGCTCGCGCAGGGCTTCAGCCACGGCCAGGCCCGGGAAGATATGCCCGCCTGTGCCGCCGGCCATGATGAGGGCGCAGGGAGGGTTAAGGGCGGCCTGGCTCATACCCGACCTCCGCGCATCATGAGGCGGTTTTCGTGGTCGATGCGAAGCACCACGGCCAAGGCCACCAGGTTCATCATGATGGCCGAGCCGCCATAGCTCATGAGCGGCAGCGTCAGGCCCTTGGTGGGCAGTGCGCCCAGGTTCACGCCCATGTTGATGAAGGCCTGAAAGCCGATCCAGATGCCCACGCCCTGGGCCACCAGCCCTGCAAACAGCCGGTCCATGGCCACCGCCTGGCGGCCGATGTGCACGATGCGGCGGGTCAGCCAGAGGAACAGCACGATGGCCACCAGCACGCCGATCAGGCCGAACTCCTCGCCGATCACGGCCATCAGGAAGTCGGTGTGGGCCTCCGGCAACCAGTGCAGCTTTTCGATGCTGCCGCCCAGGCCCACGCCGGTCCATTCCCCACGCCCGAAAGCGATCAAGGAGTGTGAAAGCTGGTAGCCCTTGCCCAGCGCATGCTCCTCGGACCAGGGGTCGAGGTAGGCAAAGATGCGCTCGCGACGCCACGGGCTGGCGGCCACCATGGCGGCGAATGCGGCCACCACGATGGTGGCGATAAAGAAGAACATGCGGGCGTTCACGCCACCGAGGAACAGGATGCCCATGGCGATGACCGCGATCACCATGAAGGCGCCCATGTCCGGCTCGGCCAGCAGAAGCACCCCCACCACACCCACGGCCGCACCCATGGGCAGCACGGCGCGGAAAAAGCGCTCCTTGACGTCCATCTTGCGCACCATGTAGTCGGCCGCGTACAGCAGCGTAGCGAACTTGGCGAGTTCAGAAGGCTGGAAATTCATGACGCCCAGCGAGATCCAGCGGCGCGCACCATTGACCCCCTTGCCGATGAAGGGCACCAGCACCAGCATCAGCAGCACCAGCGAGGCAATAAAGAGATAGGGCGCGACCTTCTCCCAGGTGGCCATCGGGACCTGGAAGACCAGCACAGCCACCAACAAGGCCATCATCATGGACACCAGGTGCCGCACCAGGAAATGGGTGTGTGCATACCGGGTGAACTTGGGGTTGTCCGGCATGGCAATCGAGGCCGAATACACCATCACCAGACCCCACAGCAGCAGGGTCACCGTGACCCAGACCAGGGCCTGGTCAAAGCCCAATAGCCGCACCGGCGCCGTGGAATGCGGGGAGCGGCCCAGCATGCCGGTGCGCACCGGCAAGGCCTCGGGGCCGGTGTCCGTGGCGCCGCCAAACAGGCCGCCAAAGAAGTTGCCGGCACGCGCGCGCAAGGTGCCCAGACTCATGGCATCACCCCCTGCTCCTGCGCCAGTTCGGCCACGGCATCGCAAAACACGCGCGCGCGGTGCTCGTAGTTCTTGAACATGTCAAAACTCGCACAGGCCGGCGAGAGCAGCACCGCGTCGCCCATCTCGGCCATGGCATAGGCCAGGCGTACCGCCTCGGCCAGGGAGCCGGCCTCGGCCAGGGGTACGCCGGTGGCGGCCACGGCCTGGCGAATAAGCGGAGCGTCGCGGCCGATCAGCACCGCGCCGCGGCCAAAGCGCCCGAGTGGCTCAGCCAAGGGGCCAAAGTCCTGGCCCTTGCCCTCGCCGCCCAGGATCACCACCACCCGGCGCTCGGCGCCCAGGCCGGCCAGGGCGGCCACCGTGGCGCCTACATTGGTGCCCTTGCTGTCGTCAAAAAATTCAATGCCCTCGAGGATGAGCACAGGCTCCACACGGTGCGGCTCGCCGCGGTAGTCGCGCAGGCCGTGCAGCATGGGGGCCATGGGGCAGCCGGCCGCGGTGGCCAGGGCCAGGGCCGCCAGGGCGTTGCTCGCGTTGTGGCGGCCGCGGATGCGCAGGGCATCGACCGGCATCAGGCGCTGGACGAAGAGCTCAATCTCTTCGTCCTTCTTGCGCTTGATGGTTTCATCGGCCTCGTTGGCGCGCACCAGCCAGGTCATGCCGTTGACGGTCTCCAGGCCCCAGTCGCCCGGGTGGGTGGGCGCCGACAGGCCAAAGGTTTGGTGCGGCCGCACATAAGGTGCGCGTGGCTTGCCCTTGACGGGCACGGGTGCGGGCAGCTGGGCCATCACCCGGGCATCGTCGCGGTTGAGCACCATCAGGCCCTGGCTGCCGTAGATGCGGCCCTTGGCGGCGGCGTAGGCCTCCATGGTGCCGTGCCAGTCCAGGTGGTCCTGGCTGAGGTTGAGCACGGTGGCGGCGGTGGGCTCGAAGTTCGTGACCTCGTCGAGCTGAAAGCTCGAGAGCTCCAGCACCCAGACCTCAGGCAGCTCGTCAGCGTCCAGGGCGGCGGCCAGGGTGTCGAGCAGCGTGGGGCCGATGTTGCCCGCCACGGCCACCCGCTTGCCCGTGCGCTGCACCAGCTGGCCCGTCAGAGAGGTGACGGTGGTCTTGCCATTGGTGCCTGTGATGGCCAGCACCCGGGGCCGGTAACCCGGCTCGGGTGGTGGCGGTGGCGCGATCATGACGGCCGGCTCGTCGTCCTCGTTGGCAGGTCCATCTGCTGCTGCGGCCGCATCGGCAGGCTCCTGAGCTGCGGGCACGCCCAGCGCATCAGACGCGGGGGTGGCCTCCACCATGCCCTCTTCTTCTGCGGCGGCGTCCACGGTTTTTTGTGCTGCCTGGGCTGCCGCTTCTTCCTGCGGCTGCGGATGGGCCAGCTCGTGCAGGGCCTGGGCAAACAAGCTGAGCTCGTTGCCGCAGGGCAGGCCCGCGGCGCGGGCCGCCTCGACCACCGGGGTCACGTCAGCGGGGGACAAGCCCGGGCTCTTGAAGACCATGGTCTGGCCCTGCACCAGCTCGGCCGTGAAGGGGCCGGCCACAAAGCGAACGCCCGGCAGTTCGGCGTGCAGCAGCGCCAGCTGGGGCGGGACCTCGCGCGTGTCGGCCACGGTCACATGCGCTCCCCAGCGCGCACACCAGCGCGCCTGGGCCAGGCCCGATAGGCCCAGCCCGAGTACCAGCACATGTTGACCTTGGAGCTGCTTCATCTGAGTTTCAGGGTGGACAGGCCCAGCAGGCACAGCAGCATGGTGATGATCCAGAAGCGCACGACCACCTGGGTCTCCTTCCAGCCGCTCTTTTCAAAGTGGTGATGCAGGGGCGCCATCTTGAGGAAGCGGCGGCCCTCGCCGTATTTCTTTTTGGTGTACTTGAAGTACATGACCTGGGCCATGACGGAGAGCGCCTCCACCACGAAGATGCCGCCCATGATGGCCAGCACGATCTCCTGGCGCACGATCACGGCAATCGTGCCGAGCGCGCCGCCCAGGGCGAGCGCACCCACGTCGCCCATGAAGACCTGCGCCGGGTGGGTGTTGAACCACAGGAAGGCCAGGCCCGCACCGGCCATGGCGGCGCAGAAAATCAGCAGCTCACCTGCACCGGGAATGAAGGGGAAGATCAGGTACTTGGAGTAGACCGCGCTGCCGGTGACATAGGCGAACACACCCAGGGCCGAACCCACCATCACCACCGGCATGATGGCCAGGCCATCGAGGCCGTCGGTCAAATTGACGGCATTGCTCGAGCCCACGATCACCAGGTAGCTCAGCACCACAAAGCCGATCACGCCCAGCGGATAGCTCACTTCCTTGAAGAAGGGCAGCTGCAAGTCGGCCTTGGGCGGCAGGTTCACGTCGAAACCTGAGCCCACCCAGTTGAAAAAGAGTTCCAGCACGCGGGCGTTGGAGTTCTCGGAGATGCTGAACACCAGGAAGACCGCCGCCAGCAGGCCGATGAGCGACTGCCACAGGTACTTCTCGCGCGAGCGCATGCCCTCCGGGTCCTTGCGCACCACCTTGCGCCAGTCGTCCACCCAGCCGATGGCGCCAAAGCCCAAGGTGACGATGAGCACGATCCAGACAAAGCGGTTGGACAGGTCAAACCACAACAGCGTGGAGATCGCAATCGACAGCAAAATCAACACGCCACCCATGGTGGGCGTACCGCTTTTGA
>CANGYC010000124.1 GCA_947457975.1 Comamonadaceae bacterium
ATCGTGATTCACGAACGCAGCCCGCGCAATGCAACCTGGGGGTTTGGTGTGGTCTTTTCGGACCGAGCCCTTGAGTTCCTCAAGGCAGACGACCAGGAACTGCATGACTACCTGACCCCTCACCTGGAAAACTGGCCGGAAATCACCGTCGCACACAACGACACGCGCATTCCAGTGGCAGGCAACGGCTTCTCATCAATTGGCCGGCTGGAATTGCTCAATTTGCTGCATGCCTATGTGGAGCGCCAGGGTGTTCGCATTGAATTTGAGTCTGAGGTCAACAGCTTGGCCGACCTGGGGCCCGCCGACCTGATCGTGGCCGCCAATGGTGCTTTCTCGTGGATTCGTTCCGAGAACGAAGACAAGCTGGGCACGACCGTGGACTGGCGGCCCAACCGCTTTATTTGGTACGGCACCACCAAGGCCTTCAACAGTCTCACCTTGACCTTCAGGCAGACCGATCAAGGCGTGTTTTGTGCCCACCACTACCGCTACAAGCCCGACCGCAGCACTTTCTTGGTCGAGGTTCAGGACGACACATGGCACCGAGTGGGCTTTGACAAGATGTCGCCTGAAGAGACCATGGCCTATTGCGAGCGCGTCTTCGAAAAAGACCTGGAGGGTCACAAGATCATCGCTAACAGTTCTCACTGGCGGCAGTTTCCTGCGGTCTGGAATGAGCGCTGGAGTTTTGACAACGTGGTTCTGCTGGGCGATGCCTTGCGCACAGCCCACTTCTCTATTGGTTCAGGGACGCGCTTGGCTATGGAGGATGCGGTGGCTCTCTTCAAGGGTCTGCGTGAGTGCCCTGGCGATATCCCGGCGGCGCTCCAGCGATTTCAGGACCTGCGTTTGCCACCAATGAAGAAGATTTGGGATGCGGCCAATGTCAGCATCCGATGGTACGAAGACATGGACCGCCTAGTGCACGAGTTGTCACCTGCGGAGCTTGCGTACAGCTACATGACGCGCACTGGCCGCGTCAGCCACGAGGATGTTCGCCGCCGCGATCCTGCACTGGCAGCGCAGTACGAGGCCTTGCATCCAGAGGCCTTTGCATGAAGTCGCCAGCCGCGTCGGACATGGTGGTCATTTCCAGCGCCCAGGACGCGCTGGCCCAGGTGGGCCAAACGCTGGGCGTCGGGCGGTGGCATGTGGTCACGCAAGACATGGTGAATCGATTCGCCCAGGCCACCGGCGACGACCAGTGGATTCATGTCGACCCTGTGCGTGCAGCAAGTGGCCCTTTCGGATGCTGCATTGCCCACGGCCTGCTGACCCTGTCACTGGCCGGCGGTAGCCTGTTCCAGGAAGTGGTGAAGGTGCAGGCCCAGATGGGCGTGAACTATGGCTGTGATCGTGTGCGCTATCCCGCTCCAGTACCGGTAGGTTCACGCATCCGTGGCAGTGCGCACATGACCAATGCCACGCTCATGGGGCCGACAGGCGTTCAGTGTTCAGTTCGCATCACGGTCGACATAGAGCATGCTGCCAAACCCGCCTGTGTGGCCGACTTCATCGTCCGCTATGAGTTCTGAGTTGCTCAAACCCGAGTGGCCCGGCAGCATCTGCTGTTAATCAAATTTCGGATGACGACTATGCCTAATGAACATTATTCAGATAGCAGGTCGATCCATAGCATCCCTTCATGAGTTCGCCCGAGCGAACCAAATCCAGGAGACAAAGCCGTGAGCAAACCTAAAGTTATCGTCACCATCGCTCCCACGGGCGGCATGGCCGGCAAGAAGCAGAACCCCCACCTGCCAACTCAGCCGCAGGAAATCGCTGACGACACTTATCGTTGTTACAACGCGGGTGCAAGCATCGTGGCCGTTCACGCACGGCGGGCCAGCGATGACGAGGCGACTTGCGATCCAGCCGTCTATACGCAGATCAATCGCCTGATTCGCGACAAGTGCGACATCATCCTGAACAACTCTACCGGTGGCGGCATCAATGGCGACATGGTGCACCCGGTGGGAAATAGCGAATATTGGGAAATTGCTTGGGCCGAGCGCCTCAAGGGCATGGAAGGCGAGGGCGTGGAGATGTGCACGCTGGATGCCCAGACCATCGTGGCCACCTTCGGCGGCAAGGAAATCTTTGTAGCCACCACCCCCACCCGCATCCGCCAGCTGGCGCAGATGATGAAGGACCGTGGCATTAAGCCAGAGTGGGAGGTTTTCGGGTTGGCCGACATCGTCCAGGATGTGAGCCGGTGCCTGGCTGAGGGTTTAGACGAAGCGCCTTACTTCATCAACCTGGTGCTGGGGGTCAACGCTTTCCAGGGCGCACTGCCGTACACGCCTCGCATCCTGCAGACCATGGTGGATCACCTGCCCAAAAACACGGTCTTCAATGTCAGCGCCATTGGTGCCGCACAGCTTCCGGCCGCCATGAATTCACTCCTGCTTGGCGGGCATGTACGCGTAGGCCTGGAGGACAACCTCTACTACGGCCCAGGGCAATTGGCCACCAACGTGCAACTCGTCGAGCGCATCGTCCGCCTCGTGCGTGAGATGGGCTACGAGCCAGCAACGCCTGCCGAGGCCCGCGAAATCATGGGTTTGCGTCCGCTGCGCTGATTCAGCCGTACACCTCCTGAGTGAGATCTTTACTGATCTGTCGCAACCCCTGATCAATGGCGCTCGAATGACTGCTATCACTTACCCGTCTATCTCCTCCATAGCGCGTGTGGCCGTCATCGGCATGGGCTCGGTGGGTGCGGGCTGGTCAAGCCTTTTTCTGGCCCGAGGCATCTCGGTCAGAGCATATGACCCAGGCCCAGGCGCCGAAGAGCGGGCACGTCGCTTCATTGACTCAGCGTGGCCTGCGCTCAGCGACTTAGGCCTCGTCTCCCAGGCACAGCCGCCGCATGAATTGCTCTCCTTTCATGCCACCGCGGCCGAAGCTGCGACGGGCATCGACCTGGTTCAGGAGAACGTCTACGAAAAGCCAGAACTCAAGGCCGCGGTGTTGAAAGAAATCGGCGAGGCGGCACCTGATCGGATCATCATGTCCAGCACAGGCGGCATACCGCCGTCGGAACTCCAGGCGCATTGCCCCCAGCCCGAAAGACTGGTCGTGGTCCACCCCTTCAACCCCCCCCACCTGATCCCTTTGGTGGAGGTGGTGGGCGGCCGACAGACGGCCCCTGAAGTCATTGACTGGGCCATGGATTTCAGCCGCTGGATGGGCAAGGTTCCCATTCGCCTGAATGCCGAGGCGGTAGGTCACATGACCAATCGCCTGCAATTTGCGCTGGTGAGAGAAGCTGTGGCCTGTCTAGTCGACGGAATGGCCAGCGCCCAGGACATAGATGCAGCAGTTCGCTATGGCCTGGGTCCGCGCTGGACCCTGATGGGAAGCCTGCTCACCCTGCATTTGGCCGGAGGCCCTGGAGGCATGGCCGGCATCCTTGATCACGCGGGTGCCGCCATTGAGCAGTGGTGGACGCCCCGGAGCATGCCTCATCTGTCTGATCCGCTAGTCAAGGAGCGATTGGTGAAGGCGGGCGCCGAAGTGTCAGCAGGTGCGGCCATCCATGAGTGGACCACCTGGCGCGATGAGCAGTTGGTCAATGTCCTGAAACTTCAGAGACAAAGCCGCCTGAATGAACCCGCAATCAAGGATCAAGCATGAGCTCCAGTTCACCATGGCCGGTGCCACTTCCCGAATGCATCGCCGTTGAACGTAACGGTAATGTCGCCATCCTCACGCTCAACCGCGTGGAAAAGCGCAATGCCCTGAGTGACGCACTGGTACTGGGTCTGCAGACCTTCTTCTCCACCATTCCCTCAGATGTGCAGGCCGTGGTCATGCAAGGGGCGGGGGACAACTTCTGCGCGGGCCTGGACCTCAATGAGTTGCAACAGACGGACATTGCGCAAAGTTTTGAGACTTCACAGATCGGTCAGCGGCTCAATGACACGGTTCAGTTCTGCAAGGTTCCCGTGATCGCCGTGCTCAAGGGCGCTGTGATCGGTGGGGGCCTGGAGCTGGCCTCGGCAGCCCATATCCGCATTGCAGAGAGCTCTGCCTATTACGCCTTGCCTGAAGGCACCCGCGGCATCTTCCTGGGCTCGGGCGGATCTGTGCGCCTGCCGCGCTTGATCGGCGCATCCACCGTGATGGAAATGATGCTGTCTGGCCGTGTGTTTGATGCCCAGGAAGCGCATGACCGCCTGCGCCTGTCGCACTACCTCGTGCAAAGCGGCGAAGGTTTGGCGAAGGCAATGAGCATTGCGGCCAAAGTCACGGCCAATGCGCCCTTGGCGAACTTCGCCATCATTCAGGCCCTTCCCCGCATCGTCGAGCAAGATCCCCAGGCAGGCTTATTCACGGAAATGCTCATGGTCGGTATTGCCCAGGATGACGACGAGGCCAAGCGCCGCTTGCGCGACTTCTTGGAGCGCAAGATGAACAAGGTGGTCCGCTCATGAAGCCTCTTGAGCAAGCCCGCCATTGCGGTGAGCTCTTTGGTTTGTTGGCCTCAGCATGGCCGGACAAGCGAGCGCTTGATACGCTGGAGGGAGAACCGCGTACCTTTGCCCAATTGCACGAGCGCACAAACCGCTTGAGCAATACCCTGATGTCCCAGGGGCTGACCAAGGGTGACAGAGTGGCCATCGTGGCATTCAACTGCGCCGAATACATTGAGGTCTTTGGCGTAGCGAAGACCGGGGCCATCATCGTTCCCCTGAATTGGCGTCTGGCTGCCCAGGAATTGGTGCAGCTCCTTCAGCACAGCGCACCCACCGTGGTGGTGGTTGACCAGGCACATCGCGCCCTACTGGAATCCCTGAAGGGGCAACTTCCACAAGTGCGGCAATGGGTTCTGATTGGAGAGCCCACACCTGGCTGGTTAGTTTTTGAGGACTTGGTGCAGGAGGGCTCAAATGATGACCTGTCCTGCTCCTTGCAGGGACGTGATCCGCTGTGCATCGTCTATACCAGCGGTACCACGGGTGCCCCTAAAGGCGTAACCCTCACTCACGCCGGTGCACTTGGCAATTGCCGGATCGCTGCCAGCGAAATGCTGGAGCTGACAGCGCAGGATCGGACCATGGCCGTGATGCCCCTTTTTCATGTGGGGGGCATGTGGTACCACTGCTTCCCCAGCCTGGCGTCAGGCTGCAGCACCTTGATCCTCTCAGAGTTCAATCCTTCTGTTGTCCTGAAGGAACTGGCCGGCCGGCGCATCACCAACGTTCATCTGGTGCCCACCATGATTGCGGCGCTGTTGCAGCAGCCTGAGGCCAAGGACGCCGACCTGAGTTCAGTGCGCCTGATGTTTTATGCGGCCTCCTCCATGCCCGCAGAACTTCTGCGCAAGGCTATGTCTGTGTTTTCACATTGCGGCTTCGCCCAGGCCTACGGATCCACCGAAGGTGGCGTGATCACGGTCTTGGATAGGGACACCCATGAGAGAGCACGTACCGAATGTGGAGAACATCTTCTGTTGTCCTGCGGCAGGCCCATGACCGGCCGCGAGCTGCGAATCGTGGATACGGCAGGTCAGCAAGTGGCCCTCGGCGCCATTGGGGAGATCGAAGTCCGCAGCCCCGACCTGATGCAGGGTTACTGGAGCGACGAGTTGGCCAGTCGGCGTGTGCTTCGCAGCGGATGGCTTGTCACGGGCGATCTGGGTTACCAGGACGGTGAAGGATTCATCTATATCGCCGACCGTAAGAACGACATGATCGTGACGGGTGGCGAGAACGTGTTTCCTTCGGAAGTTGAAGGCCATTTTTATGCAGACCCCGACATCCAGGAAGCTGCCGTTTTCGGTGTTCCTGACCCGAAATGGGTCGAGCGTGTGGTAGCGGCCGTCGTGCTCAAGCCTGGACATCAAGCTAGTGAATCAGATTTGATCGAACGACTGAAGACGCGGGTCGCTGCCTATAAGTGTCCCAAGCAGGTCCACTTCGTTACGAGCCTACCCAAGAGTGCCGTGGGCAAGGTGCTGCGCAAGCAGTTGCGCAGTGAATTCTCCCCTGCACCCTGAAGGAGCAAGACATGGATCCTATTCGTGCAGAAGCGCAAGAGTATCGCCAGCACCTGGCGCGCTGGGTAGATGAACGCCTGGTGCCGCAAGCCGAGGAACTGGACAAGCGTGGTGAATTCCCGCACGAGCTCTTTCGGGAACTCGCCGATCTGGGCTACCTCGGCACCATGTACCCGGAAGCTATCGGCGGTTCGGGCCTGAGCTACCCCTACACCTGCTTCACGGTCCTTTGCGAAGAGCTTGCACGCGGCTCTGTCGGCTTTGCCGCCGGGGTGTGCATGCAAGGCTCTACCGCCACCCACACGGTTTATGAATGGGGCGGACCTGAACTGCATGAAAAGTATCTCTTGCCGGCCCTGAAGGGGGAGAAGATCGCCGCCTTCGCCATCACCGAACCCAATGCGGGCTCTGATGCCGCATCACTTCGCACCCGTGCCACTCGGGTGGAAGGTGGCTGGCTGATCAATGGCACCAAGGTGTTCACCACCAACGGGACCGTAGCTGATTTCATCACGGTGGTGGCGTCCGTCGATCCGTCGAAAAAGGCCAAGGGACTGGAGATGTTTGTCGTCGACACACAAACACCAGGTTTTTCGGTCGGTCGCCGCCTGGACAAGTTCTCTGTTCATTGCTCCGACACGGGCGAGCTCGTCTTCGAGAACGTTTTTGTGCCTGACAGCCACAAGCTTCAGGGGAAGGAAGGGACTTCGTCCTTCTTGAATGCCTACGAGGCCCTGACGGTTGATCGCATCTTCACTGCAGCTCTAGCGCTCGGTGTCGGTCAGGCTGCTTATGACGTCGCATTGAAGTACGCCAAGGAGCGTGAACAGTTCGGCCAGCCGATTGGCAAATTCCAGGCGGTTCAGTTTCGATTGGTGGACATGTTGGCTAAGTTGGAGCAGGCCCGCCTGTACACATACCACGCCTGCGCACTCGCAGATGCCAAGCAGTCCATCACCACCGAAGCAGCCTTAGCCAAGATCATTGCAGCAGAGAACTGCCACCAGGTCTGCGAGATGGCCATGGCCGTTTTTGGCGGGTGGGGGCTGATGAACGAATTCCCAGTGCAGCGTTTTTTGCGCGACTCATATTTCCCAATGATCGGCGGCGGAACGGGCGACATCATGCGCCTGATC
>CANGYC010000125.1 GCA_947457975.1 Comamonadaceae bacterium
CATCGCGGCCGCCTGAGGCGGCAAGACGCTGCGCCGTCTGGCATGAAGATCCTCGTCATCGGTGCCGGTGCCTGGGGCACTGCTCTGGCGGTCAACGCCAGCACCCAGAGCCCGCAGCGCCACCAGCTCACGCTCTGGGCTCGCGACGCCGAGGCCGTGCGTGCCATGGAGGCCACGCGCATCAACGCGCGCTACCTGCCTGAGGTGCGGCTGCCCGATACCCTGCAGCTGCGCAGCGATGCGCTGTCCAAGGTCGTCGAGGGCCAGGACCTGGTGATCCTGGCCTCGCCGGTGGCCGGCGTGCGCGGCTTGCTCGCGCAGCTGCGCGAGCAACAGGCTCCGGTGGCCTGGTTGTCCAAGGGCTTTGAGGCGCCCCAAGCCGGCGAGGGCGCCGCCCAGGGTCTCATGGTCCACGAGATCCGGGCGCAAGTGGCGCCCGCCTTGCGCTGCGGCGTGCTCAGCGGCCCCAGCTTTGCGCGCGAAGTGGCCCAGGGCCTGCCCACGGCCCTGGTGGCCGCCAGTGAACATGCCGAGGTGCGCCTGGCCCTGGTCGAGGCCTTTCACAACCCCACCCTGCGCGTGTATGCCAATGACGACCTGGTGGGCGTGGAGGTTGGCGGGGCGGTGAAGAACGTGCTGGCCATTGCCACCGGTTTTTGTGACGGCCTCCAGCTCGGGCTCAATGCCCGGGCGGCGCTGATCACGCGTGGTCTGGTGGAGATCACCCGCCTGGGTGTCGCCCTGGGGGCACGTGCTGAGACCTTCATGGGCCTGTCGGGCATGGGTGACCTGGTGCTGACGGCCACCGGCAACTTGAGCCGCAACCGCCAAGTGGGCCTTTTGCTGGCCCAGGGCCTGAGCCTTGAGGAGGCCGTGGCCTCGCTGGGCCATGTGGCCGAGGGCGTGTACAGCGCCCGCACCGTGGTGCGCCGCGCCCAGGCGCTGGGCGTGGAGATGCCCATCTCTCAGGCTGTGGTGGCCCTGCTCGATGGCCAGTTGCAGCCGCAGCAGGCCGTGGCCATGCTGATGGGCCGCGAGCCGGCACCCGAGCTGCGTTAGGGCCTGTTCAGGGCCCTGAGTCTCAGATTTCCAGGTTGTCGATCAGCCGCGTGCGGCCCAGGCGGGCAGCGCCCAGCACCACCAGAGGCTGCGTTCCAAGCTCGCCCTCTGCCGGCGGCAGCAGATCGCTGCGGCGGCGCACCGTCAGGTAATCCGGCTGCCAGCCCTGCGCGGCCAGCATCTGGCAGGCCTCTTCTTCAAGCGCCGCCAGGCTGCGCCCCGTGCGGGCCTGCACCGCCTGCCCCAGCGCGGCCAGCGCCTGCGAGAGTTTCACGGCCTGGCTGCGCTCCTGCGGGCTCAGGTAGCCATTGCGCGAAGACAGGGCCAGCCCGTCATCGGCGCGCAGCGTCTCGCTGCTGACGATGTGCAGCGGCAGCGCAAACTGCTCGACCATGCGGCGGATCACCATGACCTGCTGGTAGTCCTTCTTGCCGAACACCGCCGTGCCTTCGGCCTTACCCGCAAACACCGCCTGGAAGAGCTTCATCACCACGGTGCACACGCCCGTGAAGAAGCCCGGCCGGAAATGGCCCTCCAGGATGTCGGCCAGGGCGGGGTCGGGCAGCACCTTGAACGTTTGCAACTGCGGGTACATCTCGCGCTCGGAGGGCGCGAACACCAAATCGCATCCCTGCGCGCGCAGCTTCTGTGCATCGGCCTCCAGGGTGCGGGGGTAGCTGTCGAAGTCCTCGTGCGGTGCGAATTGCAGCCGGTTGACGAAGATGCTCACGACAGTCATGTCACCCAGTCCCTGCGCCTGGCGCACCAGATCGAGGTGGCCCTCGTGCAGGTTGCCCATGGTCGGAACGAAGGCGGGGTGGCGGCTGGCCACCAACGCCTGGCGCAGCTCGGCAAGGGTGTGAACGATCTTCATGGGCACGAACTGTAGCGCGGCGCCAAGCTCAGACGACGCCTGCCTGCGGCCAGCTCACCAGCCGTGCTGGGCATCCACTGGAAAGTGGCCGCCCTTGACGGCTTGCACATAGGCCGCCATGGCCTCGCGCACGCTGGGTGCGCCTTCCATGAAGTTGCGCACGAAGCGGGGCATCTTGCCCAGGTTCACGCCCAGCATGTCATGCATCACCAGCACCTGACCGGCGGTGCCTGCACCCGCCCCAATGCCGATGGTGGCGCAGCGGTCCAGCTCGCGCGTGAGCTCGGCCGACAGGGCTGCTGGCACCATCTCCAGCACCAGCATGGCTGCGCCCGCATCTTGCAGTTCATGGGCGTGGCGCTTGAGCGTGGCCGCGGCTTCGTCGCCTTTGCCCTGCACGCGGTAGCCGCCAAGGGCATGTACGGTCTGCGGCGTCAGGCCCAGGTGGGCGCATACGGGGATGCCGCGTTCGACCAGAAAGTGCACCACCTCGGCGGTCCAGCCGCCGCCTTCGAGCTTGACCATGTGCGCGCCGGCCTGCATGAGTACGGTGGCGCTGCGCAAGGCTTGCTCGCGCGACTCGTGGTAGCTGCCAAAGGGCAGGTCCCCGATGACCCAGGCCGTGCCCTGCACTCGGTGCAGGCCGCGCACCACGCTCTCGGTGTGGTAACGCATGGTCTCCAGCGTCACGCCCACGGTGCTGGTCAGGCCCTGGCAGACCATGCCCAGCGAGTCGCCCACCAGAATGCACTCCACGCCGGCGGCATCGGCTACCGCGGCGAAGGTGGCGTCGTAGGCCGTGAGCATGACGATCTTGTCGCCCTGCGCCTGCATCTCGCGCAGGCGCGGCAGGCTGACCGGCTTGCGCTTGCCGGGAACGCTGGCCGGTGGCAGGGTGCCGTAGGGGGAGCCGGGGGCGGTGGATTGGGTCATGCGAGGAGCGGCGCTCAGGCCGGGGTGTAGGCCAGGCGCACGTAAATGGGGGCGAAGGCCTCGGCCTGGGTGATGTCCAGCAGGCCTTCCTTGGCCAACTCCAGCATGGCGATGAAGGTCACCACCAGCACGGGCATGCCCCGCGTGACGTCAAAGAGGTCCTGGAACTCCATGAAGCGCGCGCCCTGGAGCTTGCGCAGCACGATGCTCATGTGCTCGCGCACGCTCAGCTCTTCGCGGCTGATCACATGGTGCTGCACCAGGCGGGCGCGCTTGACGATGTCGCGCCAGGCCTCCTGCAGGTCGGCCATGTGCACATCCGGAAAGCGCGGCTGAAGGGACTGCTCCACATAAATTTGCGCCCGCACGAAGTCGCGGCCGAACTGCGGCACCTCATTGAGTCGATGGGCGGCCAGCTTCATCTGCTCGTACTCCAGCAGGCGCCGCACCAGCTCGGCGCGCGGGTCTTCAGGCTCCTGGCCCTCGGGGGTCTTCTTGGGCGGCAACAGCATGCGTGACTTGATCTCGATCAGCATGGCCGCCATCAGCAGGTACTCGGCCGCCAACTCCAGGTTGGTGCTGCGGATCTCGTCGACGTAGCTCAGGTACTGGCGCGTCACCGCCGCCATGGGGATGTCGAGGATATTGAAGTTCTGCTTGCGAATCAGGTAGAGCAACAGGTCCAGCGGTCCTTCGAAGGCTTCCAGGAACACCTTCAGCGCATCGGGCGGGATGTACAGGTCTTGCGGCAGCGCAAACAGCGGCTCACCATACAGGCGCGCCAGAGCCACCTGGTCCACCACGTCGGGCATGGGTGGAATGGGAGCTGCTTCTAACTGCAGGACAGTGGGCTCGGCAGCCGGGCCTTCGGGCCGGTCGGTGTTCACGGCGGGGGCCGCTTACTGGCTGTTGGCGTGGCCCGAGGTCTGGTAGACGTAGGGCTTCTGGGGCACCCGGCCGGCCTTGAAGGCCTGCTGGTCGTTCCGGTCGAGATTCTTGTCCCACCAGATGGAGCGGCCCTGGCGCTGTTCCGCCTCCATGGTGGGCTTCTGGGTCTTGAGTTCGGTCAGGAACTGGGTGATGCCAGAGGTGTAGTCGGGGCGGCGAAAGAGGGACATGCGGGCAACCTTGGGAGCAAGTGCAAGAGAGTGATTTTAGGCGATGGGCCTGGCGGCCCCGCCGCTGGCCTGGGTCGGGCCGTCCCGTGTACCGAGCGTATCGAGCAATCCTGCGCGCTGCATCACGGCCATGGCCTCGCCCTGCAGCCCCACCAGCTCCAGCCTCCCACCCCGCCCCTGGGCCGTGCGCTGGAGCTGCTCCAGCAGCTCCAGGCCGGAGCGGTCGAGAGACTGCAGGTCGGCCAGGTCCAGCTGCAGCGTTAGCGGGCCGGGGGCCGACTCCACCGTGCTGAGCACCGGGTCCAGCTTGCCCACGGCGCCGAAAAAGAGCGAGCCGTGCAGCGAATAGCTCACCTGTCCGGGCTGACGGGCGGTCTCGGTGACCCGGAACAGCGAGCCCATGCGCTGCACGAAGAGCACGCAGGCCAGGATCAGGCCCGCCTGCAGCGCCACCGTGAGGTCGAACACCACGGTCAGGGTGAAGGTACCCAGCATCAGCAGGGCCGAATGCCGGCTGTAGGCCTTGAGCCGCCTGAATTCATGCCATTCGCCCATGTTCCAGGCCACGTACATCAGCACCCCGGCCAGCACCGCCAGGGGCACGTGCATGGCCAGGGGGGCGGCCAGCAGCACGATGAGCAGGAGCGTGGCCGAGTGCACCAGCCCGGCCACCGGCGAGCTGGCACCGGCCCGCACGTTGGTGACCGTGCGCGCGACCGTGCCTGTGGCCGGCATACCGCCCAGGAAGGGCACCAGCAGGTTGGCCAGGCCCTGGGCCATGAGCTCCTGGTTGGGTTCGTGCCGGGGCAGGCCCGAGATCTGGTCGGCCACCCGCGCGCACAGCAGGGATTCGATGGCGCCCAGGAAAGCGATGGTGAGCGTGGGCGCCAGCAGCTGGCTGGCTGTCTCCCATGAAAAGGCCGGCAGCGCCAGCGTGGGCAGGCCCTGCGCAATGCCACCAAAGCGCGTGCCGATGGTCTCCACCGGCAGCTTCAAGGCCCAGGCCAGGAGGCTCAGGCTGAGCAGCGCGACGATGGGGCCCGGCACCCCGGCCACCACCCGGGTGGCGTGGTGCAGCTGCAGCGCCTCCAGCGAGGGCAGGGCGCGCAGCATTCCCTGCGCCAGGCCCTGGCGTCCCGCGCCGCCGACCAGCCTGGGCCACAGCAGCAAGCCCACGAAGCAGGCCAGGCCCAGACCCAGGGCGTGCAGGTTCAGCGTATGCAGGTGCGTGAAGATGCTGTGCCATTGCCCGAAGAAATCGGCCGGCATCTTGGTCACCGCCAGGCCCAGGAAGTCCTTGAGCTGCGAGATCGCCACCAGCACCGCGATGCCGTTGGTAAAGCCGATCACGATGGTCACCGGCACGTAGCGCACCAGCGTGCCCAGCCGGAGCGCGCCCATCAGCATGAGCAGCAGCCCCGCGAGGCTGGTGGCGATCAGGAGGTTGGCTGGACCGTAGCGCTCCAGGATGCCGTAGACGATGACGATGAAGGCCCCCGCCGGGCCGGCAATCTGCACGGCCGAGCCGCCCAGGGTCGCCACGATGGCACCGGCCACGATGGCGGTCCAGATGCCGGCTTCGGGCTTGAGCCCAGAGGCAATGGCAAACGCCATGGCCAGTGGCAGGGCCACGATGCCCACGGTCAGGCCGGCGCCCACATCGCGCAGCAGGCGTTCGCGGGAGTAGCTCTTCAGGGCGTCCAGGAGCCGGGGCCGAAAGCGTGCCAGGGATGGCAGGGTGGGCATGGCACCAATGTACTCCTGCGCTGCCCTGCCTTGCGCGCGGGCGTGAGCGGGCTTATTTGCCGGGGATCACGGCGTCGGCGGCCGCGCCCACGGCCTTGCCGGCGATGCGGGCAGTGCCGATGGCTGCATCGGCGGCCAGGCCCACCGTGCCCACGGCCACCGAGGCGGCGGTGTCGACCACGGCCACCACGGCGCAGCCGCTCAAGCTCAGGAGCAGGGCGGCCAGGGTGCTGAAGCGAAGGATCATGGAAGGGTTCCGGTAGGTGCAGGGTGTGTGTGGGGCGGACTTGCGCACTTCAGTGGATTCGCATGCCCGGCTGAGCGCCTTCGCGCGGCTCCAGCACATAGATGCCCGGCTGGGTTTTCTCGTCGGCGTGGCTGGCGGCCAGCACCATGCCTTCGCTCACGCCAAACTTCATCTTGCGCGGCGCCAGGTTGGCCACCACCACGGTGAGCTTGCCCCGCAGGTCCTCGGGTTTGTACATGCTGGCGATGCCCGAGAACACGTTGCGGGTGCGGCCCTCGCCCACGTCCAGCGTCAGGCGCAGCAGCTTGGTCGAGCCCTCCACGGGCTCGCACTCGACGATGCGGGCGATGCGCAGATCGATCTGGGCGAAGTCGTCGATCGAGATGGTGGGCGCAATCTCCTCGCCACCCGGGATGAGCTTTTCGGGCTCGGGCGCTGCGGGCGGCTCGAAGAGGGCCTGCAGCTGCTCGGGCGTGACGCGCTGCATCAGGTGCTGGTAGGGCGCGATGGCGCTCACGTCCTGCGCGGCGTCCCAGAGGTCGAGCTTGAGGCCGGTGAGCTTTTCCACTTCCCGCGCCAGGGCCGGCAGCACCGGCGCCAGATAGCGGCTGAGCAGGGCGAAGGCGTTGACCAGCACCGAGCAGACCTGGTGCAGCTTCTCGTTCTGCGCCTCGTCCTTGGCCAGTTCCCAGGGCTTGTTCTGGTCCACATAGGCGTTGACCTGGTCGGCCAGGGCCATCACCTCGCGCATGGCCTTGCCGTATTCGCGGCTGTCGTAGTGCCCTGCTAATGAGGACTGGGCCTCGCGCAAGGCCTGCAGCAGGGCGGCGCCAGGCGCGTCGAAGGCTTGGGTGAGCTGGCCCCCAAAGCGCTTGGTGAGGAAGCCCGCTGCGCGGCTGGCGATGTTGATGTACTTGCCCACCAGGTCCGAGTTCACGCGCAGCATGAAGTCCTCGGCATTGAAGTCCAGGTCCTCGTTGCGGGGGCCGAGTTTGGCGGCCAGGTAGTAGCGCAGCCATTCGGGGTTCATGTCCAGGCTCAGGTACTTGAGCGGATCCAGGCCCGTGCCCCGGCTTTTGCTCATCTTCTCGCCGTTGTTGACGGTCAGAAAGCCGTGCACAAACACATGGCTGGGCACC
>CANGYC010000126.1 GCA_947457975.1 Comamonadaceae bacterium
CCCTTTCTGGATGGCGGCGTCGAAGGCGGCCTGCTGGCCGGGATGGATGCGGATGTCGGCAAGTTCGAGGATCATGGTGTTCCAGGGGTGAGGGGTTGGACTGGGCATCACTGTAGCCGCCAGAACGGGTTGGTCCGGCCGGGAACGCGCGGGCTGTGATGCCTCTGAGACAATCGCGGCATGAATGATGCCGTTGTCCCTTCTGCCGCGGATGTGCCCAAGGCCGCGCCGCGCGTGGGTTTCGTGAGCCTGGGCTGCCCCAAGGCGCTCACCGACTCCGAACTGATCCTCACCCAACTCAGCGCCGAGGGTTACCAGACCTCCAAGACCTTTGACGGCGCCGACCTGGTGATCGTCAACACCTGTGGCTTCATTGACGAGGCCGTGAAGGAAAGCCTGGACACCATTGGCGAGGCCTTGGCCGAAAACGGCAGGGTCATCGTCACCGGCTGCCTGGGCGCCAAGACCGCCGAGGGCGGCAGCAACTTGGTCAAGAGCCTGCACCCCAGCGTGTTGGCCGTGACGGGCCCGCACGCCACCCAGGAGGTGATGGACGCGGTGCACCAGAACCTGCCCAAGCCGCACGATCCCTTCCTGGACCTGGTGCCCCAGTCCTTCGGTGTGGCTGGCCTGAAGCTCACGCCTCGCCATTACGCCTACCTGAAGATCAGCGAGGGCTGCAATCACCGCTGCACTTTCTGCATCATCCCGTCCATGCGGGGGGATCTGGTCTCCCGGCCCATTGGCGATGTGCTCAAGGAGGCTCAGGCCCTTTTTGAGGGCGGGGTTCGGGAGCTGCTGGTGATCAGCCAGGACACCTCAGCCTACGGGGTGGACCTGAAATACCGCACGGGCTTCTGGGACGGCAAGCCCGTCAAGACCCGCACACTGGAGCTCGCCCAGGCCCTGGGCGAATTGGCGGCGCCCTTCGGTGCCTGGGTGCGGCTGCATTACGTCTACCCCTATCCCAGCGTGGATGAGCTGATCCCCCTGATGGCCCAGGGCTTGGTGCTGCCCTACCTGGACGTACCCTTCCAACACAGCCACCCTGAGGTGTTGCGCCGCATGAAGCGGCCGGCCAGCGGCGAGCGCAACCTCGAACGCCTGGCCCGCTGGCGCGAGCTCTGTCCCCAGCTGGTGGTGCGCAGCACCTTCATTGCGGGCTTTCCTGGTGAGACCGAGGCCGAGTTCGAGCATCTGCTCGATTTCATGCGCGAGGCCCGCATTGACCGCGCCGGCTGCTTCGCCTACAGCCCCGTGGAGGCTGCCACGGCCAACGAGCTGCCTGGGCAGTTGCCTGCCGAGCTGCGTGAGGAGCGCCGGGCGCGTTTCATGGCCGTGGCCGAAGAGGTGTCGGCAGCCAAGCTGCTTGAACGGGTCGGCGCCACCATGCAGGTGCTGGTCGACTCCGCCCCGGCCCTGGGCCGCAAGGGCGGTGTGGGCCGCAGTTACGCAGACGCCCCCGAGATTGATGGTGTGGTGCGCCTGTTGCCACCCGAGAAGATCAGCAAGACCCTCAAGGTGGGCGAGTTCACTCGGGCCCGCATTGTGGGCACTGAAGGGCACGACCTGGTGGCCATGCCGTTCTGACCACAGCCTAGAAGCAAAAAAGCCGCTGAGTGATCAGCGGCTTTTTGCGTTGGTGCCCAGGAGAGGACTCGAACCTCCACGCCTCTCAGCGCTAGTACCTGAAACTAGTGCGTCTACCAATTCCGCCACCTGGGCGAGGCAAACAACGATCTTGAACCTGCCAACAAAAAACCGCTGAATAAACAGCGGTTTTTTGGCAATTCTTGTTGTTCTTCTTGCTTCTTCTTGTTCTTGGTCGAAACCAAGTTGGTAGTGTTGGTGCCCAGGAGAGGACTCGAACCTCCACGCCTCTCAGCGCTAGTACCTGAAACTAGTGCGTCTACCAATTCCGCCACCTGGGCAATGCCGAGAGTGTACCATCATGTGAGTGGCTCCTGCCGTGGCTTGGAAAAATCAGAGCTGATGGGCGGCGGTCCTTTATTCAATTAGTTTCTCCGGTACGAAGAGATCACCATTAAGAACACCACACACCACAGCAGCGCCGCTGCCGGCCTGCTGACCGAATTTGAGGGAACGGTATCGGGCCACCGTGACGGCCACGGTTTCGTTCAGCGCGACGACGGAGAGCCCGACGTCTACCTTCCCCCTAACGAAATGCGGGCGGTCTTGCACCGTGACCGCGTTAAAGCCCGCATCGTGCGGCAGGACCGCAAGGGCCGGCCTGAAGGCCGGGTCACCGAGATTCTCGAGCGTTCCCCCCATCCGATCATTGGTCGCCTGCTGCAGGAAAGTGGCATCTGGCTGGTCGCCCCCGAGGACAAGCGCTATGGCCAGGATGTGCTGATTCCCAAGCACGCCATCGGTCCGGCCAAGACCGGTCAGGTGGTGGTGGTCGAGCTGACCGAGCCGCCGGCGCTGTTCGGCCAGCCTGTGGGCCGGGTCAAGGAGGTGCTGGGCGAGATCGATGATCCCGGCATGGAGATCGAGATTGCGGTGCGCAAGTACGGCGTGCCGCACGAGTTCAGCGATGAATGCCTGGCGCTGGCCCGGGCCTTGCCCGATGCGGTGCGTCCCGACGACAAGCAGCACCGCGTCGACCTGACCGATGTGCCGCTGGTCACCATTGATGGCGAGGATGCGCGCGACTTCGACGATGCTGTTTACTGCGAGCCCGCCAAGGTCGGCCGCAGCAAGGGCTGGCGCCTCCTGGTGGCCATTGCTGACGTGAGCCACTACGTCGAGACCGGCAGCCCGATTGATGTGGACGCCTATGAGCGCGCCACCAGTGTGTATTTCCCGCGCCGCGTCATTCCGATGCTGCCCGAGAAGCTCTCCAACGGCCTGTGCTCGCTGAACCCGAATGTCGAGCGCCTGTGCATGGTTTGCGACATGCTGATCACGGCCAAGGGCGAGATCCACGCTTACCAGTTTTACCCGGCGGTGATGTACAGCCACGCCCGCTTCACTTACACCGAGGTGGCCTCCATCCTGGCCAACACGCGGGGGCCGGAGGCCAGCCAGCGCAAGGCCTTGGTGCCGCACCTGATCAACCTGCACGAGGTCTACAGCGCCTTGCTCAAGCAGCGCCAAGAGCGCGGAGCTATCGACTTCGAAACCACCGAGACACAGATCGTCTGCGACGAGGTGGGGCGCATCGAGAAGATCGTGCCCCGCACGCGCAACGATGCCCATCGCTTGATTGAGGAGGCCATGCTCGCGGCCAACGTCTGCTCGGCCGACTTCATTGCCCAAAGCAAGCATGCGGGTCTCTTTCGGGTGCACGAGGGCCCGACACCCGAGAAAAAGGAGATCCTGCGCAACTACCTCAAGGCCATGGGTGTGGGCCTGAGCATCAGCGACGATCCGGATCCCGGAGAATTCCAGCGCATTGCCGCTGCTACCCGCGACCGACCCGATACGCAGCAGATCCAGACCATGCTGCTGCGCTCCATGCAGCAGGCCATCTACACGCCGCACAACAGCGGCCACTTCGGCCTAGCCTACGAGGCCTACACGCACTTCACCAGCCCGATCCGGCGTTACCCCGACCTGCTGGTGCACCGCGTGATCAAGGCGATCCTCAGCAAGGGCCGCTACCAACTGCCGGCCCTGCCCACGCCGGGAGAGGCCCATGCCAAGCTGTCCAAGCGTCTGGCTTCCAGGGTGCCGGCACCCCAGGCCAAGGCTGAGAAGGCGCGCAAGTCCACGGCCGAGCAAATGGCCTGGCAGGCCGCAGGTCTGCACTGCAGTGCCAATGAGCGTCGGGCCGACGAGGCCAGCCGCGATGTGGAAGCCTGGCTCAAGTGCAAGTACATGCGCGAGCACCTGGGCGAGGAGTTCAGCGGCATCGTCACCTCTGCCACGGGCTTTGGCATTTTTGTCACGCTCGACGCCATGTACGTCGAGGGGCTGGTGCACATCACCGAGCTCGGTGGTGAGTATTTCCGCTTCGACGAGGCGCGCCAGGAACTGCGCGGTGAGCGCACGGGCATCCGTTACGCCATCGGCACGCGCGTGCGTGTGCAGGTCAGCCGCGTCGACTTGGACGGCCGGCGCATCGACTTCCGCCTGGTGCAGGACGGCCAGGACCTGACCGCACGGGCCATGAAGGACAAGGGGGCCGAGGCCGGCGATGGCGAGGGCCGCAAGTCACGCGGCAAGCGTGGACGCGAGCGCGAGACCGGTGCGTCGCCGCTGCAGGAGGCTGCGGCCCCTCGCAGCCGGCGCGCCGCCTTGCTCTCGCCCATTCAGTCGCTCAAAGCGGCGGTGAAGAATGCGGCGGCCAAGGTGGGTCGCAAGCAGGGCAAAAAGCCCCGCCGCTGAGCTTTTCTTCTTCATCTTCCGCACGTTCTGGTCATGCGTATCCTGGGTTTCATCCTCGAAGTGGTGTTTCAACTGCTGGTGGGTGCCGCCTTGCTGCGGGCCTACATGAACGGCTTGCGGGTGAACATGCGCGCACAGCCCGGTCTTTTTGTGATGGCCCTGAGTGACTGGATCGTCCAGCCCCTGCGGCGCTGGTTGCCACAAGCCCTGACCAGTGCGCGCCTGGATTGGGCCAGCCTGATCGCCGCCATCCTGCTGGCCGCCTTGTACGCCCTGCTCTGGGGCAGCCTGGTGGGGCTTTTTTATGGTGGCGTTGCGATGTCGGTGGCGGGCGCAAGCCTGCTCGGTCTGGCCCTGAGCTTTCTGCTCCGCGTGACGCTGCAAACCTTGAGCCTGCTCGTGCTCGGCTATGTGCTGGCGTCCTGGCTGCAGCCCGGCTCCTTCTTTTTCAGCATGCTGGCCCGGCTGGTCGAGCCTGTGCTCGCGCCTTTCAGGCGTGTCGTGCCTGTCATCGGCGGCGTGGATCTGTCGCCGATGCTGCTCCTGCTCTTGCTGCAGGTCGGCGTGATGCTGCTGAGCTAACTCAGCAGGTCTGAGGCCGTCAGGCCTTGTCCCGGGTGCCGGGTGGCCCACGCATCGGCCTTCGCGCCGTGGGCATGCACGGCCTGCAGGGCCGCTGCGCGCGGTGCCAGGCCCTGCGCCATGGCCGATCCGATCATCCCGGCCAACACGTCCCCGGTGCCGGCGCTGGCCAGCAAGGCGTTGCCCGTGAAGTTGATGGCGGGCAGCAGCCCGGGTGTACTCACCACGGTGCCCGAGCCCTTGAGCGCCACCACGCAGCCCAATTCCTGGGCCAGCGCCTGCGCCGCCTGCAGGCGGTCGGCCTGCACCTGGGCGGCGGTGCAACCCAGCAGGCGCGCGGCTTCCAGCGGGTGAGGGGTGAGCACGGTGCTCAGCCCCGCCCGGGCCCGCCGCATGACGCCTCGCCTGAGCGAGGCCTCGCCGGCCACGGCATTGAGCGCATCGGCGTCCAGCACCAGGCCTGCGGTCTGTGCCAGCAGACCCGGCAGCACCCCGGCCACGGCTGTTCCGCCACCGCAGCCGACCACGGCCACCTGGGGTGAGGCCAGTTGGCTCAGCGAGGCCAGGGACCGGAACATCAGTTCGGGCTGGACCACGTCCACCTGCAGGCTGGCTTGCCCTAGCAGGGCCAGGTACACCCGTCCGGCTCCATGGTGCAGCGCTGCCCGTGCAGCGAGCAGAGCGGCACCGGCCATGCTGGTGCCCGCCTCTGTAGATTGCTGACCGCCCACCACCACCACATCGCCAAAGCGGCCCTTGTGGCTGGCATGGCGGGCGAAGGCCTTGGGCGGCATCCCGGCTTGGTCTACGCCCAGCAGCAGGGCGTGGGGAGGCACACCGGGGTCTTGCACGCCCAGGTCGTCGAACCACACTTGGCCCGCCAGATCACGCCCTTGGGCTGTGAACAGGCCGGGCTTGAGGCTGAGCAGGCTCAGTGTGAAGGTTCTGGACCGACCAGGTGCAATGCAGGCCGCCCCGGTGTCGGCATCCAGCCCAGTGGGCAGGTCGACGGACAGCACCGGGGCGGCGCCCGCATGCATGCGCTCGAGCCATTGGCGCATCTGGGCACTGGCCGGGCGTTCATCAGAGAGCTCGCCCCCCAGACCCAACAGGGCATCGATGGCCACATCGAACTGTTCGGGCGGCGCAGCTTGGAGTGCCAGGCCTGCGGTCAGCGCCCGTTCGCGCGCGGCTTGGGCGTCTGCCGGGCTGTGCGCCGCGCCCGTCCAGGTGAGCGAGACCGTCCAGCCCAGCCGCTGCAGGTGCAGGGCGGCCTCGAAGCCGTCGCCGCCGTTGTTGCCCGGCCCACAGGCGATCCAGGCGTGGCGGCCATGGGGCACCAAGGCCCGCGTCAGCCGGGCCACCGCCAGGCCCGCGCGCTGCATCAAGGTGTGCGGTGCCAGCGCGCTTTGCGCCCGGCGCTCCAGCTCGCGCGTGGCGGCTGCATCGTGCAGAGGCCAGGAACGGTCGGCGTGGATGCGTTGCAGCGCCATGCCTTGATGGCTTCAGCCCGCCTGTGCCAACACGGACTCGACTTGCAACGCAATGTCCAGCACGGTGTCGTCGTGCATCGCACCGTGCCAGACCATCAGCCCTACGGGCAGGCTGCCTGGGGCCTGGCAGGGCAGCGACAGCGCGCAGCCGTCGAGCATGTTCACTACCGAGGGGTTACGCAACAGCAGGGCGTTGGCCTGGAAGAAGGCCTCATCGTCCTGCTCGAGCTCGTCCATGCGGGGCGCCAGCAGGGGCACGGTGGGCGAGAGCATGGCGTCGACCGCGGCCAGGCGATGGCCCATGCGATCGATCCAGTCCTTGCGGGCAGCGATCAGGTCCAGGTAATCGGTGGCGCTCATGTCCGCGCCCCGTCGGATGCGCTGGGCCACCCGGGGGTCGTAAGCAGCCTGGCGCCGAGCCAGCAGCGGGCGGTGCCAGGCATGGCTTTCCGCGGCTGAAAAGCCCCCGCTGGCATTGATGGCGCTCAGTTCCCGCAGCTCGGCAAGATCGAGCTCCTCAATGTGGGCCCCTGCGCGGCTCAGCCATGACAGGCAGCGCTCAAAGGCTTGGGCCACGGCGGGCTCGAGCCCGTCCTGCAGCAGCGTTCGCGCCACGCCCAGGCGTCGGCCAGATAAGGGCAGCCCCGCCATGCTCAGCGGTCGGTCCGACAGCAC
>CANGYC010000127.1 GCA_947457975.1 Comamonadaceae bacterium
GTACTCGGCTTCGGCTCTGACCTGGCGCAGACAGCTCATGCGCGTGAGCTGCTGGCCTGTGCCCAGGCCCTGGTGCCAGCGCAGGCAGGCGATATGCCGGCCTACACCCAGGGATTGATGGACCTGGGCGCTACGGTCTGCACCCAGCGCAAGCCCCAATGCCTTCTCTGCCCCATGCAGGCTCTGTGCATGGCGCGGCAGGAAGGGGAGCCCGAACGCTACCCGGTCAAGAGCCGCCGGCTCAAACGCTCAAGCCAGACCTTGTGGTTGCTTTGGGCCGTGCGTGGCGACGGTGCGGTGTGGCTGGAACGCCGGCCCGAGCAGGGCATCTGGGGCGGCCTGTACTGCCTGCCGGTGTTCGAGGATGAGCTGGTGCTGGCTCAGTGCCTGGCCCCGCGGCAGAGGTCGAAGGCCCAGGCGCTCGAACCCTTTCTTCACGTGCTTACCCACCGCGATTTGCACCTGCATCCGGTGCACCTGGCCTGGTCGGCCTCGGGTCCCGCAGGGGCACAGGGCGCGTGGTTCGGGCCGGCCGACTGGCCGAGTCTGGGCCTGCCCGCACCGATTCGCAAACTGTTGGAGGCGGGTGTCCTGGCCTGAAGCGCCCTCAGACGCGCAAGGCGTCGAGTTCTCGGTGGCGCTTGAGCGTGGGCCAGGAGGCGCTGAACGTCTGGGCCAGCGCCTCGACCAGGTACACCGAGCGGTGCTGGCCACCCGTGCAGCCAATGGCCACGGTCACGTAGCTGCGGTGGTCGCGCGCCAGCGCAGCCAGCCAGCGGCCGATGAAGTCCTGGATGTTGCCGAGCATCTCGCCCACTTCCTGGCTGTCGCGCAGGTAGGCAGCCACGGGTTCATCCCGCCCCGTCAGAGCCCGCAGTTCGGCCTCGTAGTGGGGGTTGGGCAGCATGCGGACGTCGAAGACGTAGTCCGCATCCAGCGGCACCCCCCGCTTGAAGGCAAAGGACTCGAACACCAGCGTGAGCTGCGCGCTGGGCGCGGCAATCAGGCTCTTGACGTAAGCCTGCAGCTGCGCCGCCCGGATCATGCTCGAGTCCAGCACATGGGCCTGCTCGCGCAGTTCGCCCAGGAGCTCGCGCTCGAGCTCGATGGCCTCGACCAGGGCGCGGTGCTGGTCCGACAACTCCATGCGCGAGAGGGGATGCAGCCGGCGTGTTTCTGAAAAGCGGCGCACCAGCGTCTCGGTGCTGGCGTCCAGAAAGATCGGTGTGATCTGAATGCCCTGCGCGCGCAACTCGCGCAGCTGCTGGGGCACCAGGGGCAGCGAGGCGGCGCTGCGCACGTCCATGGCGATGCCCACTTTCCGCGCGCCATGTCGCTGCTCCAGCGCCACGAAGCTGCCCAGCAGCTCGGGCGGCAGGTTGTCCACACAGTAGTAGCCGGCATCTTCCAGGGCGTGCAGGGCCACCGACTTGCCCGAACCCGACATGCCGGTGATCAGCACCATCTCCATGGCGGCCTTGGCAGGTGCAGCGCTCATGAGCCCAACATCTCCTTGGCATGCGCCAGTGTGGTGCTGGACAGGCGCTCGCCGCCGAGCATGCGCGCAATCTCGGCCACGCGCTGTTCGCCGTCCACGGGCTGCACGCTGCTGCTGGTGGTGCCGCCCTGGGTCTGCTTGGCCACCACCAGGTGGCGGTCGGCGCAGGCGGCCACCTGCGGCAGGTGCGTCACGGCCATGACCTGCCGGTCCTGGCCCAGCTGTTTCATGAGGCGGCCGACGGTGTCGGCGACGGCCCCGCCCACGCCGGCATCGACTTCATCAAAAATCAGCGTCTGGGCCGTGCCCAGCCGGCTCGTGGTCACGGCAATGGCCAGCGCAATGCGCGAGAGCTCGCCGCCCGAGGCCACCTTGCCCACCGGACGCGGCGTGGCACCCGGATGACCGGCCACCAGGAACTGCACCTGCTCCAGGCCGTGCTGCTGCGGCTCTTCGAGCTTGTCCAGCCGCACCTCAAACTGCCCGCCTTGCATACCCAGGCCCTGCATGGCTTGCGTGATCGCTTTGGCCAGTGCAGGGGCCGCCTTGGCCCGGGCCTTGCCCAGGGCCTTGGCCTCGTCCATGAAGGCACTGTGCGCCGCCGCTTCGGCCTTTTCCAGGGCCGCCAGATCGGTGGCCGCGTCGAGTTTCTGGAGTTCGTCCTTCCAGCCTTGCCAGAGGGCAGGCAGTTCGCCGGGAGGCCGCTTGTAGCGGCGTGCCAAGCTGACCCAGAGGCCCAGCCGCTCGTCGAGTTCCTGCAGGCGCTGGGGGTCGAGTTCGGCGTGGCGCGCGTAGCTGTTGAGCGAGTGCACAGCGTCCTCGGCCAGGGCCAGGGCGCTGGCGAGCTCCTCCACGATGGCGGCAAAGCGTGGCTCGATGGTCGACTGCGCCTGCAGGGCCTGGATGGCGCGGCTCAGAAGCGCGGCGGCGTTCTCGTCGGCGTCCTGCAGCGCATCCACAGCCGACTGCACCGCATCGCGCAAGGCCTGCGCATGAGACAGGCGGCCGTGCTGCGCATTGAGCTCGTCCCACTCGTCCTCGCCTGGCGAGAGCTTGGCCACTTCGCCAAGCTGCCAAGCCAGGCGCTCTTGCTCGTGCGCCAGGGTGTCCTGGGCTTGGCGGGCATGCGTCAGCGCTTTTTGCGCCTCACGCCAGGCGGCCCAGCGTGCAGCCAGGGTGTCGGTGGACAGGCCCGCGTAGGCGTCGAGCAGGCTGCGCACCGACTCGGGCCGGGTCAGGCTCTGCCAGGCATGCTGGCCGTGTATGTCCACCAGCTGGTCGCCCAGCTCGCGCAGCTGCGCCACAGTGGCGGGGCTGCCGTTGATCCAGGCGCGGCTCTTGCCCTGGGCGTCGATGGTTCGCCTGAGCAACAGCTCGTCTGCTGCCTGCAGGCCCGCTTCTTCCAGCCAGGCCTTGAGGGCGGCCGGCGCTTCGAAGGTGGTGCTGATCTCGCAGCGCTGCGCGCCTTCACGCACCACGCCCGCGTCGGCGCGGGCGCCCAGCGCCAGCTGCAGCGCATCGACCAGGATGGACTTGCCCGCCCCGGTCTCGCCGGTGAGCACGCTAAAGCCTGCGCCCAGGTCAAGCTCGAGTTCCTGGACGATGACGAAATCGCGAAGGTAAATGCTTTTGAGGCTCATGGCAGGAAAGACCGCCGGCAGGGGGCTGGTTTTGGTCGGATCGTACCCTTGGCGCGCGCGCAGGTTCAGGTCTTCAGACGCCGCCCTCGTTCCAGTGCAGTTTCTTGCGCAGCGTATCGAAGTAGCTCCAACGCTGCGGGTGCAGAAAGCGCGCCTGGTGCGCCGAGCGGGTGACCACGATGCGGTCGCCGTGCAGGAGAGTGGCTAGGGACTGCATGTCGAAGTTCGCGCTGGCATCGCGCCCAGCCACCACCTCAATGGCGACTTCGCCCTGATCGGGCAGCACGATGGGCCGGTTCGACAGCGTATGCGGGGCAATCGGCACCAGCAGCCAGCCGGCGATCGAGGGATGCATGAGCGGCCCGCCCGCCGACAGCGCATAAGCCGTCGAGCCCGTGGGGGTGGCGATGATCAGGCCGTCGGCCCGCTGGTTGGCCACAAAGCGGCCGTCGACCTCCACGCGCAGCTCCACCATGCCCGCAGTCGGGCCGCGGTTGACCACCACATCGTTGAGCGCGGTGGCCGAGAACACGCAGTGGCCGTCGCGCATCACGCGCGCCTGCATCAGGGCGCGGGCCTCTTCGTCATAGCGGCCTTGCAGCATGGGGCCCAGCGTGGCCTGGAAACCCTCCAAGGGAATGTCGGTGATGAAGCCCAGCCGACCCTGGTTGATGCCGATCAGCGGCACCCCGTACTGCGCCAGCTGCCGGCCGATGCCCAGCATGGTGCCGTCGCCGCCCACCACCAGGGCCAGGTCGCACTGGGCGCCGATCTGCTCCACACTCAAGGCCGGGTAGCCGTTCAGTCCCGTGTTGTTGGCGGTGTCGGCTTCCAGGGCGACCTCGCAACCCTGGCTGTGCAGGAACTGCGCAATCTCTTCCAGCGCAGAACGCGATCCCACGGCCTGGTACTTGCCAATGAGCGCGACATGCCGGAAATGTGTTTTCATTGGCAAATTACATCACAAGGCTCCAGCTTCGTAGAATCGCACTCCATGTTGGACGATCGCGCCAAACTGCTGCTCAAGGCCCTTGTCGAGCGATACATCGCCGACGGTCAACCCGTGGGCTCGCGCACCCTCTCCAAGGCCTCGGGCCTGGAGCTCTCGCCCGCGACCATTCGCAATGTCATGAGCGACCTGGAGGAGCTGGGTCTGATCGTCAGCCCCCACACCTCGGCCGGCCGCATCCCGACCGCGCGCGGCTACCGCCTGTTCGTGGACACCATGCTGACTGCCCAGCGCAGCCCCGGCTCGATCGAGTCCATGGTGGCCCAGCAAACGCTCACCCCCGACCAGCCGCAGAAGGTCATCAGCAATGCCGCGCACATGCTCTCGAGCCTGTCGCACTACGTCGGCGTGGTCATGGCGCCCCGGCGGTCATCGGTGTTCAAGCACATCGAATTTCTGCGCCTATCGGAGCGGCGCCTGCTGGTCATCATCGTCTCGCCTGAGGGTGATGTGCAGAACCGCGTGATCTTCACCGAGACCGACTACACCGGCAGCCAGCTGATTGAGGCGGCCAACTTCCTCAATTCGCATTACGCCGGGCTGGACATCGACTCAGTGCGTGAGCGCCTGAAGACCGAGGTCGAGGCCCTGCGCGGCGAAATTGCCGCCCTCATGCAGGCGGCCGTGCAGGTGGGCTCGGAGGCCATCGAGTCGCGCGACGAGGTGGTGATCTCCGGTGAACGCAACCTGCTCACGGTCAGCGATTTTTCCAGCGACATGGGCAGCCTGCGCAAATTGTTCGATCTCTTCGAGCAAAAGGCCCAGCTGATCCGCCTGCTCGATGTCTCTAGCCGCGCCGAGGGTGTGCGCATCTACATCGGCGGCGAAAGCCAGGTCGTGCCCTTCCAGGAGCTGTCGGTGGTTACCGCTCCTTACGAGGTCGATGGTCAGGTGGTGGGCACGCTGGGGGTGATCGGCCCCACGCGCATGCCCTATGACCGCATGATCCAGATCGTGGACATCACCTCCAAGCTGGTCAGCACCGCGCTGAGCTACAGCAAGTAAGCCCGCCCGGGCACGCCCACCATCGCCACCATCGCCCAGAAGACTGGGCTCCTACGGGCTCCATGAATCTTTACGTAGGAGCCGAGTCTTCTGGGCGATGTGTGCCTGCGCTCAGTCGGGCAGCCACCCTGGCGCCGAGTTATCCAGGCGGGGCGGGGCTTCGGGTGCGCAGGGGCGCTGGCCATCGAAGCGCATGGGCGTGGCCACCATGGGCGGGCTGTCTGCGGTGGGCGCCAGGCGCATGCCGCGCGCCAGCACATGTGGGTGCGCCATCACCTGGGCCACGTCCAGGATGGGGGAGCAGGGCACAGCGCAGTGCTCCAGCAGGGCCACCCATTGCGCGGTGCTGCGCTGAAGTGTCCAGCCGGTGATCAGCGGCACCAGCTCGCTGCGGTGCTGCACACGCGCCGGGTTGGTGGCAAAGCGCGCATCGGTCGCCACGCCAGCATGGCCGGCCGCCTCGCAAAAGCGCGCGAACTGGCCGTCGTTGCCGATGGCCAGCACCATGTGGCCGTCCTGCGTGGGAAGCACCTGGTAAGGCACGATGTTCGGATGCGCGTTGCCCATGCGGGTGGGCGTGATGCCGCCCACCAGCTGGTTGCTGGCCTGGTTGGCCAGCATGGCCACCTGCACGTCAAAGAGCGCCGCATCGATCACGCGGCCACGGCCGGTGCGGGTGCGCTCATGCAGGGCGGCCAGGATGGCCGTGGTGGCGTACACCCCGGTCATCAGGTCGACCACGGCCACGCCCACTTTCTGCGGCTCGGCGCCCTTGTCCCCGGTGATGCTCATGAGGCCACCTTCGGCCTGGATGGCGAAGTCGTAGCCCGCCTTGTGCGCCATGGGGCCGTCCTGGCCGTAGCCCGTGATGGAGCAGTACACCAGGCCGGGGTTGAGGGCCTGCAGGCTGGCCGCATCCAGCCCGTACTTGGCCAGCTGCCCGACCTTGTAGTTCTCCAGCACCACGTCGGCTTCGCGGGCGAGCTCGCGCACCACTTGCGCTCCTTCAGGGCTGGCGATGTCGATGGCCACCGAGCGCTTGCCTCGGTTGGCGCACAGGAAGTAGGCCGCCACCTTGTCTTCGCCGTCGCCCCACCAGGGCGGGCCCCAGGTGCGGGTGTCGTCCCCCGCGCCCGGGCGTTCCACTTTGAGCACCTGCGCGCCGTAGTCGGCCAGCAACTGGCCGGCCCAGGGGCCCGCCAGCACGCGCGACAGGTCCAGCACCTTGATGCCGGCCAGGGGCTTGGGCAGGGCTTGGGGCGTGGCCATCAGTTGCTGAAGGCGGCGATGCCGGTGATGGCGCGGCCCAGGATCAGGGCGTGGATGTCGTGCGTGCCTTCGTAGGTGTTCACCACCTCCAGGTTCACCAGGTGGCGCGCCACCCCGTATTCATCGGAGATGCCGTTGCCGCCCATCATGTCGCGGGCCACGCGGGCGATGTCCAGCGCCTTGCCGCAGCTGTTGCGCTTCAAGATGGAGGTCAGGTCGACCGAGGCCGTGCCCTCGTCCTTCATGCGGCCCAGGCGCAGGCAGCCCTGCAGGCCCAGGCTGATCTCGGTGATCATGTCGGCGAGCTTTTTCTGGATCAGCTGGTTGGCCGCCAGGGGGCGACCGAACTGCTTGCGGTCCAGGACGTACTGGCGCGCGCGCTGGTAACAGTCCTCGGCCGCACCGAGTGTGCCCCAGGCGATGCCGTAGCGTGCCGAGTTCAGGCAGGTGAACGGACCCTTGAGGCCACGCACCTCGGGGAAGGCGTTTTCTTCAGGGCAGAACACCTCATCCATGACGATCTCGCCGGTGATGGAGGCGCGCAGGCCCACCTTACCGTGCACGGCCGGGGCCGACAGGCCTTTCCAGCCCTTTTCCAGCACGAAGCCGCGGATGGCGCCTTCGTCGTCCTTGGCCCAGA
>CANGYC010000128.1 GCA_947457975.1 Comamonadaceae bacterium
ATGACCGCCATCCATGGCATGACGCTGGCCCTGGCAACCCCGGAGACCGCCGATGCCGTATCGGTCAGCGGGTTGGGAGAGTTCAGCAGCCGCCACGCCGGCAACAGCCTGAGCTACACCATCAACAACCTGGCCTTGTCCGGGGCCGGCGCGGGCAACTATCACCTGAACGGCGCCAACAGCTTCACTGGCAGCAATGGCAGCATCACCCCGGCGGCCATCAGCAGCATCACCGGCCTCACGGCCCAGAACAAGACCTATGACGGCACCACGGCCGCATCGCTGGTCACCACAGGTGCCGTGTTCAACGGCAGGGTGACAGGCGATGCGCTCACGGTGGCCACGAGCACAGGCACCTTCGCCGACCAAAATGCAGGCACTGGCAAGACGGTGTCGATCTCGGGCCTGAGCCTGGGCGGCACCGACGCCGGCAACTACAGCCTGTCGAGTACCAGCGCTAGCACGACCGCAGACATCACGGCCCGCGCCCTCACCCTGGCGATCGACGACAAGAGCAAGTTCAGCGGCGCCAGCGACCCCGCGTGGACCTACCAGATCGTGAGCGGAAGCTTGCTGCCGGGCGACAGCCTGAGCTTTTCGCGGTCTGCGGGCGAGTCTCCAGGCAATTACCTGCTGTCCGGCGCACACCCGAATTACGTCATCACGGCGCCGGCGGCCTACCTCAGCATCACCCAGGCGGGGGGGAATATCGCCTCAAGCACCCCCGTCGCCACCCCCGCTGTCAATGGCCTGCTGACCGTGGCTCCTGCGCGGGTATCGGCGCAGGCGACCCAGGCGCCAGCTCTGGCGACCAGTGCGTCCCCTGCGATCCGCCTGGCCAGCGCTGCGCTGCCCACTTCCACTTCTTCCGGACTCATGCTCATCCCCGCCAGCCAGGAGGCCGTGAAGGCGCTCGAGGCCTCCGATGCCCGGGTGCGCGAGCCTGGCAAGGAGGCAGCACCGTCCGCCACCCTGCTGCAGGCTGCGCAGTCTCAGGGGTACACCGGTCTGCTTGTGGTCGAGGATGGCATCCGGCTGCCCGCCGGGATTCGTTGAGGATGGGTTGAGATGCGTATTGAACGAGGCACGCGCCGCGAACTCGCTTCGGCTGGCTGGCTCAGTTTGGGCCTGACATGGGCAGGACTGTCGTGGGCCCAGCTCGCGCCGGATGCAGGCAGCACCCTGGAATCCCTGCGTCCGCCAGTCCAGGCCCTGCCACAAGGGCCGGACCTCAATCTGCCCGGTCGAGCGCTCTTGAAGCCCCAGGGCGGGCGCACGGTGCGCATTCGGGAGATCGTGCTCCAGGGTAACCACAGCCTGTCCTCCGAGTCGATTCTCTCGGCCATGCAGGCCTCCACTGCCTTGGCGCAGCCGCTGGACATCGATGGCTTACGCGCGCTGGCCGAACGCGTGACCCAGCACTACCGCCGGCTCGGGTTTCCGTTCGCCAGCGCCTTTGTGCCTGCGCAGGATCTCGCGGGGGGTCAACTGGTGATCCAGGTGCTTGAAGGTCGCTATGGCAAGGTGCAGGCCAAGTCATCCGACCCAAAACTCGCGGCCTTGACCCAGCGTTTCCTGCAGCCCTTGGCGCCGGGGCGGGTGATCGAATCCGCCTCACTCGAACGTGCCTCCCTGCTGCTCAGCGATCTGCCAGGCGTGGAGGTCGTGCCCGTGATCAGGCCTGGCGCACAGACGGGCGAGGGCGATCTGGATGTGCTCACCGAGCCCCGGCCCCATCCTTCGGGAAGCGTCAGCCTGGACAACCACGGCAGCCGCTACACGGGCCCTTATCGCCTGCAGTTCAACGGCGCCATCAGTCACGCTTTGATGGCGGGTGACCAACTCAGTCTGACTGGCATCGCGCCTGTGCAGGGGCTGTGGGTCGGGAACCTCAATTACGGCATGCCCTTGGGTAGCGATGGCTGGCGCATGCAGCTGGGTTTGACCCGGCTCCACTACAAGCTGAGGGAAGATTTCTCGGGATTCAGCGGCCAGGCCGACGTGCGCAGCCTGACCCTCAGTCAGCCTTGGGTGCGCAGCCGCGCATTGAATCTGAGCACTTCGGTGGCGTACCAGAACAAGGCGCTCAAGGACATCAAAGGCGAGAGCGCTCCCGGGCCCACGGTCAAGAAGGTGCAGACGTATCCTTTGTCGATGAACTTCGACTGGCGCGATGGCCTGCTCAAGGGCGGCCTGACCTATGGCGCCCTGTCGGCCGTCTCGGGCCGGATCAACGCGGGCGCAGGCTCGGAGGGCTTCACCAAGTGGATGCTCGATGTGGCCCGGCTCCAGCAACTGGGTCAGGGCTGGAGCCTGTATGGCCGGTGGTTCGAGCAGGGAACCTCCGACAACCTGGACGGCTCCGAAAAAGCGCTGCTGGGGGGTGCCAGCGGCGTGCGGGCCTATCCTTCAGGGGAAGCCGCAGGCGATCAGGCTCGGCTTCTCCAGTTCGAGCTGCGCATGAGCGCTGGCGGATGGGCGCCGTATCTTTTCTATGACCACGGCCGTGTCAAGGTCGATGCGCGCCCCGAGCTCGTGAGCTTGCCCTCCCCGGACAAGGTTCGAGCCGGGGCAGGTGTGGGCGTGCGCTACCAATCGGGCCCCATGAGCTGGAATGCCGCGTTTGCCGGGCGCACAGCGGGGGGGGCAGCGCAATCCGATACCAAGACCTCAGGCCATCCTCGCCTCTGGCTTGAAATGCGCTACGCCTTTTAGGAAAGCCGGCCTGGCCCAGTCAACGGCGGGGCATGTGCACAGACCACCCGCGTGGAACGCACGCCAAGATGGCGCTCAGCCCGGCGGCTCATGTTGCCGCGCTGTCACCAGCAGGTCCCAGGCGGCGATGAACATGGCCGCGATCACCGGGCCGATGACAAAGCCATTGAGCCCGAAGATCGCAATGCCGCCCAGCGTGGACAGCAGCACCACGTAGTCGGGCATCTTGGTGTCCTTGCCCACCAGGATGGGCCGCAGCAGGTTGTCCACCAGGCCAATCACCAGCACGCCGAAGGCGATCAGCACCGCACCCGGCACCACCGAACCGCTGAGCAGCAGGTACAGCGCCACCGGAAACCACACCACCGCCGCGCCCACGGCCGGCAGCAGCGAGAGAAAGGCCATCAGCACCCCCCAGAGGACTGGCGCGTGGATGTCCAGCGCCCAGAAAATGAAGCCGCCCAGGGCGCCCTGCACCATGGCCACCACGATGTTGCCCTTCACAGTGGCGCGGATCACGGTGGCGAATTTGGCCGCCAAGCTGCGCTTGATATCGGCCTCCAGCGGTATCGCCTCACGCAGACGGTAGACCAGCTGCAGGCCGTCGCGCAGGAAGAAAAACAGCAGGTAGAGCATGATGAAAAAGCTCATCACCAGGTTGAAGGTGTCATGACCGATGCTCAGCGCCTGCGTGGCAAAAAATTGGGAGCCTTTGGCCAGCCCGGCCGTCAGCCGCTCCTGCAGCAGGCCCGAGGTACCCAGCCCAAAGCGGTTGAGCAGCCCGCTCAGCCAGGCGGGCAGCGCGTCGTACATGAGCTGCAGGTAGCCGCTGATGCTGATGTCGCCCGACTGCAGCCGCTGCACCAGCGCATTGGCTTCCTGCACCAGCATCAGGGTGATGATGGCCAGCGGCAGCAGCACCAGCAGCAGGATCATGCCCAGGCTGATCAGGGCCGCCAGGTTGCGGTACTGCGGCAGGCTGCGGGACAGCCGCGCATGCCAGGGCGCAAACAGAATGGCCAGCACCGCCCCCCAAAACAGCGCACCATAAAAAGGCAGCAGCACCCACGCGAAAGCCAGGCTCACGGCCACCAGCAGGATGCCAAAGCCCTTGTCTTCGAGGGAGGTGCGTTCGGGAGGGGTGTTCTTCATGAGGGGTTCCACAAAAGCCGCCACACCGATGGTAGCGGGTGTGGGCAGGCAACCGCCATGCACTACCATGCCAGCCCGATGTCACACCCCAGCGAAGCGTCCTACACCGTGGCCGTGCGCACGCTGTGCGAATTCACCGCCCGCCGCGGCGACCTGGACCTGCGCTTTTCCCCCACCCCCACCGCCCAGGAAGGCATCGCCGGCCATGCCCTGGTGGCGGCGCGCCGCCCCACCGGCTACCGCACTGAAGTAGCGCTGTCCGGCCGCCACGGGCAGCTGGCGGTGCGGGGCCGGGCTGACGGCTATGAGCCGCAGGCCGGGCAGTTGGAGGAAATCAAAACCTTCCGGGGCGATGTGCAGGGCATCACCGAGGCGCAGCGCCAGCTGCACTGGGCCCAGCTCAAGGTCTACGGCTGGCTGATGTGTACCCAGGACGGGCTGGACGAACTGCGCCTGGCGCTGGTGTACCTCAACCTGGACGACCAGCAGGAGACGGTGCTGATCGAGACCTGCCGCGCCGAGGACCTGCGCCACTTCTTTGAGGCACAGTGCGAGGCCTTCATGGCCTGGGCCGTGCAGGAAACCGACCACCGCGAGGCACGGCAGGCGGCCCTGTCGGCGCTGGCCTTTCCCCACCCCGACTTCCGGCCCGGCCAGCGCGAATTGGCCGAGGCCGTGTGGCGGTCGGCCACCACCGGCCGGCCCCTGCTGGTGCAGGCGCCCACGGGCATCGGCAAGACCGTGGGCACGCTCTTCCCCGCCCTCAAGGCCATGGCAGCGCCCGACCGGCCGGCGCTGGACAAGCTGTTCTTTCTCACCGCCAAGAGCTCGGGCCGGGCGCTGGCCCTGCACGCGCTGGCGCAGCTGGCCCCCGCGCCCTTGCGGGTGTTGGAACTGGTGGCCCGCGAGAAAGCCTGCGAGCACCCGGACAAGGCCTGCCACGGCGAGTCCTGCCCATTGGCGCAGAGCTTTTATGACAAGCTGCCTGCCGCACGCGAGGCGGCCGTGCAGCTGCCCACCATGGACAAGCCCGCGCTGCGGACCCTGGCGTTGGCCCACGGCCTGTGCCCTTACTACCTGGCGCAGGACCTGCTGCGCTGGGCCGACGTGGTGGTGGGCGACTACAACTACTACTTCGACCCGCACGCCCTGCTCTACGCCATGACGCGGGCGCAGGAGTGGCGCGTGGCCCTGCTGGTGGACGAGGCGCACAACCTGGTGGAGCGAGCCCGGCAGATGTACAGCGCCGAGCTCGATGAACACAGTTTCACCCTGGCCCGGCGCCAGGCGCCGCTGGCGCTGAAGAAAGACTTTGATCGCCTGCGCCGGCGCTGGAGCCAGCTCGTGCAGGACCGCCCGGCCTACAGCGTGCAGGACGAAGTGCCGCAAACCTTTCTGCTGGCGCTGCAGCAACTCGCCAGTGGCATCGCGGCCTGGCAGGCCGAGCACCCGAGCACGGTCCAGCCAGAGCTGCAGCATTTTTTCTTTGAGCTTCTGGCCTTCATCGACCGGGCGCAAACCCTGGGCGGGCACAGCCTGTTTGACATCACGGTGCAGGCGCGCAGCACCGGCCGCCCGCGCACCCGGCTGTGCATCCGCAACGTGGTGCCGGCGCCTTTCCTGAAGGCCAGGCTGGAAGCGGCAGTGTCCTGCGCCCTGTTCTCGGCCACGCTGCAGCCCTGGGACTTCTACCTCGACCTGCTCGGCCTGCCAGCACACACGGTGGCCATGGACGTGGCCTCGCCTTTTGCCGCTGCGCAACTGGAGGTGAAGGTGATGCGGCAGATCTCCACGCGCTGGCAGCACCGCAGCGGCTCGCTGCCGGCCATCGTCGAGACTCTGGCCGCGCAGTGGGCCCGCGAGCCCGGCAAGTACCTCGCGTTCTTCAGTAGTTTTGACTATCTGACCCAAGCGGCCGATGCGCTGGCCAGCGCCCATCCGCAGCTGCCGCAATGGCGGCAGAGCCCCCGCATGAGCGAGGCCCAGCAGCAGGCTTTTCTGGAACGCTTTCGCTCGGGCGCCCCAGGCATCGCCTTTGCCGTGCTGGGCGGCTCCTTTGCCGAGGGCATTGACCTGCCGGGCAGCCAGCTCATAGGCGCGTTCGTGGCCACCCTGGGCCTGCCGCAGGTCAATCCGGTGAACGAAGAGATGAGCCGGCGGCTAGAGGCCCTCTTCGGTCGGGGCCAGGACTACGCCTACCTCTACCCCGGGTTGCGCAAGGTGGTGCAGGCCGCTGGCCGCGTGATCCGCCGCCCCGAGGACCGCGGCGTGGTCTACCTGATGGATGGGCGCTTTGCGCGGCCAGAGGTGCTGGCGCTGCTGCCGGCCTGGTGGCGGCCGGCGCTCAGCGCTGCGGGCCCGCCTGCCACCGCGCCGGGCGCGTCTAGGGAACCCTGATCCTCGGGCTGGGTGAGGCTGCCCACGTTGGCAGGCCTTGCAGGCCTCTTCGGACATGAGGCGCCTGCACGAAAAAAGGGGCCCGAAAGCCCCTTGAAATTTGTCTCCTCCCTGATCCAGCCCGCTCGGGCTGGTTGGCTGTAGCGCTCAGGACTCCGATGCCGAGTTGCTGGGCGACTGGGCGTTGCGGCGGCCAGCGCGGCCACCCTTGCGACCGGCTTCGCGGGCCTCGGCCGAGTTGAACTCGTGGGCCTTGCCACTGGCATGGGCTGCCTTGCCGCCCAGGCTGGCGATCTCGCGCTGGCGCTGGGGATCCATCGAGGCAAAGCCGCGCTTGGAGGGGGTCTTGGCTTGATTCAGTTCAGTCATGGTGCAGGTCTCCTTCAGTTGAGGTGGCGGGGTTGATACACAGCTTGACTGTAGGAAGCGCAACAGGCCAAGCGCGTCAGTGGCCCCCGACTCATCCTGTAGGACAAACGGCTGTGCTCAGCCTGGGAAGGGCTTGCAGCCTATTCCAAGGGCACACGGGACTGGGACGACCTCGTCAGGCCCGGCATCAAGGTGATCACACCCAACCCCAAGACCTCGGGCGGGGCGCGCTGGAACTACCTGGCGGCATGGGAAATCGCCAAGCGCAAGTACGGCAGCGCC
>CANGYC010000129.1 GCA_947457975.1 Comamonadaceae bacterium
CAGGCCCCGCCGTAACCGGCAAAGGCGGCCAGGATGAAGGCGGTGAGGGTGCTCATGAGCGAATTGGTCATTCTTCCACCTGCAAGATGGCCAGGAAGGCTTCCTGAGGGACCTCGACGGATCCGATCTGTTTCATGCGCTTCTTGCCCGCTTTTTGTTTTTCAAGCAGTTTGCGTTTGCGCGAGATATCGCCGCCGTAACACTTGGCGATCACGTTTTTGCGCAAAGCCTTGATTGTCTCACGCGCAATGATATTGGCCCCGATGGCGGCCTGGATGGCGACGTCGAACTGCTGGCGCGAAATGATCTCGCGCATCTTGGCCACCACGGCCCGGCCGCGGTACTGCGACTGGCTGCGGTGCACGATGATGGACAGGGCATCCACACGGTCGCCATTGAGCAAGATGTCGACCTTGACAACGTCAGAAGCGCGGTATTCCTTGAACTCGTAGTCCATGGAGGCATAGCCCCGGCTAACGGATTTGAGCTTGTCGAAAAAGTCCAGCACGATCTCACCGAGTGGCATCTCATAGGTGAGCATCACCTGCTTGCCGTGGTAGGCCATGTTCATCTGGACGCCACGCTTGAGGTTGGCCAGCGTCATGACCGCGCCGACGTAGTCCTGCGGCATGTACAGGTGCACCGTGACGATGGGTTCGCGGATTTCCTGAATGCGGCCGGCGTCTGGGATCTTGGACGGGTTTTCGACCTTGAGCACCTCGCCATCGGGCTTGAGCAGCTCGTAGACCACGCTGGGGGCGGTGGTGATCAGGTCCTGGTCGAACTCGCGCTCCAGACGCTCCTGCACGATCTCCATGTGCAGCAAGCCCAGGAAGCCACAGCGAAAGCCAAAGCCCAGCGCCTGGCTGACCTCGGGCTCGTAGTGCAAAGAGGCGTCATTGAGCTTGAGCTTTTCCAGCGCATCGCGCAAGGAATCGTATTCACTGGCCTCGGTCGGGTAGAGCCCGGCAAAGACCTGGGGCTGGATTTCCTTGAAGCCCGGCAAGGCTTCGGTGGCCGCAAAGGCGGCGCCGCCCGTGCCGGGCCGGATCATGGTGAGCGTATCGCCGACCTTGGCGGCCTGCAGCTCCTTGATGCCCGCGATCACAAAACCCACCTCACCGGCCTCCAGCGCATTGCGCTGCTCGGTGTGGGGGGTAAAGACACCCAGTTGCTCGGCGTTGTACAGCGCCTCAGTGGCCATGAGCTTGATGCGATCGCCCTTGGCCAGGCGGCCGTCAACCACCCGCACCAACATGACCACGCCCACGTAGGCGTCGTACCAGCTGTCGATGATCATGGCGCGCAAGGCGGCGTCGGGTTTGCCCTGGGGCGGCGGAATGCGGGCGACCACGGCTTCCAGAATCTCGTCGATGCCCATGCCCGTCTTGGCACTGCAGGCAATGGCGTCGGTCGCATCAATGCCGATGACGTCCTCGATCTCCTGCTTGGCGTTGTCCGGATCAGCCTGGGGCAAATCCATCTTGTTGAGGACCGGCACCACCTCCACGCCAAGGTCGAGCGCGGTGTAGCAGTTGGCCACGGTCTGCGCTTCCACGCCCTGAGAGGCATCGACCACCAGCAAGGCTCCCTCGCAGGCCGAGAGCGAACGGCTGACTTCATAAGAGAAGTCCACGTGGCCGGGGGTGTCGATCAGATTGAGGTTGTAGACCTGTCCATCGCGGGCCTTGTACTGGAGGGCTGCAGTCTGGGCCTTGATGGTTATCCCACGCTCTTTTTCGATGTCCATCGAATCGAGCACCTGAGCGCTCATCTCGCGCTCCTCCAGTCCGCCGCAGCGCTGGATCAGGCGGTCTGCCAGCGTGGACTTGCCATGGTCAATGTGCGCAATGATCGAGAAGTTTCTGATGTGATTCATCAAAGGGAACGCCTAAGTGCTTGAAAGTACTGCGACAGGGGGTGCGTCATCAGCCTGTCGACCATAAAAAAGGGCGCGTCGTAGTGCGACGCGCCCTGAACCAACAATCTATGGCAACTGCGATAGTTGGGCCTTCATTGTAGGGAAAAAGCCAGCAGTGCATAGCCTGGGTGGGGTGCGTATCGGCTCGTTGCAGGTCAACAACAGAGATTTTATCAACAACTTATCAACAGTCGTTTGGGTGCAACTTTGGGACAACTTGTGGGTGATCTGTGGATGGATGGGTAAATCTGCAGAAGAGTGACAAGAGATTCATTTTTTGACTCTCTTTATGAGTCAGCTGTTCACACAAACCAAGGCCATTCTACCGAAAGTCATGAAAGAAAGACTGAAAGTTAGTGATCGCCAACAAACAAAGTGGGGGCGGCCTGCTTAATTATTTACTCAGCCATGGGGCCACCGTGGTTTTTAGGCTGCTTCTGAAGCCTGGCGGATGCAGAAACCAAGCGGGCCGGGAGGGCATTGGTCGACTCCGGGCCAGCCCTTGCGGGCCAGGCGGAGTCCCCTGCGCGCTCAACGGGCTGGGCGAATCAGTGCGTACTGGGCCAGATCGCCGCGGCGGAACTGCAGCACGATGGGCTTGGTCTTGTCAGCACGGCTGATGGTCTGCTCGAACTCGCGCTGATTGGCGATTTCCACATTGCCAATGGCAACGATCACATCACCCTCGCGCAAGCCTGCACGTGCTGCGGCACCCTCGGCCACCTCCACCCGCACGCCACCGCGCAATTTGAGTTCGCGTTTTTGCGCATCGCTCAGGTCGGCCACACCCAGGCCCAATGTCTGGGCTGGACCAGCGCTGGGTGGACGTGGCTCGGCGCTCGAAGCGCGTCGTGTGGGACGCTCCTGCTCGAGTTCGGCGACAGTGACCTGAAGCTCGCGCTGGGCGCCACGACGGAACAGGGTCACGGTGGCGCGCGAGCCAGGCTTGGCGTTGCCAACCAGGCGCGGCAGATCACTGGATTTTTCGATGTTCCGGCCATCGAATTTGAGGATGATGTCTCCCGCCTCAATACCAGCCTTGTCGGCCGGGGCCCCGGCTTCGACCCCGCGCACCAAGGCACCCTGAGGCCGGCCCAGACCAATGGCCTCGGCCACTTCCTTGCTCACCTGGTCAATCTGCACACCAATGCGGCCCCGAGTCACCCGGCCGGTGGCCCGCAGCTGCTCGGACACGCGGATGGCCTCATCAATAGGGATGGCAAAGGAGATGCCCTGGAAGCCGCCCGAGCGGGAATAGATCTGGCTGTTGATGCCGATCACCTCGCCGCGCATGTTGATGAGCGGGCCACCCGAGTTGCCCGGGTTGATGGCCACGTCGGTCTGGATGAAGGGCAGGTAATCACCGGTGTCGCGCTGCTTGGCGCTGACGATGCCCGCCGTGACGGTGTTCTCCAGGCCAAAGGGCGAGCCAATGGCCATGACCCACTCACCGACGCGCACGCGGTTGATGTCGCCCATCTTCACGGAGGGCAGGCCGGTGGCCTCGATCTTGACCACCGCCACATCGGTGCGCTTGTCGGCCCCGACGATGCGGGCCTTGAACTCGCGTTTGTCGGTCAGCGTGACGATGACCTCATCGGCGCCCTCCACCACGTGGGCATTGGTCATGACAAAACCGTCGCTGGAGACGATGAAACCCGAACCCACACCACGCGGCACATCCTCGTCGCCCCGCTCGGGACGCTGCTGCCGGGGAAGGTTGGGCGGCACGGGAATGCCAAAGCGGCGGAAGAACTCGAGCATCTGCTCATCCTGGGTATTGCCCTGGGCTGGCGTGCGGCTGCGTTCCAATGTTCGAATGTTGACCACGGCCGGACCCACCAGGTCAACCAGGTCAGTGAAGTCCGGCAGGGCGCGGGCCTGCGCAGCGGCAGGCTGAACAGGGGCCAGGGACAAACCCAGCCCGGACGCCAGGGCGGCGGTCAGGGTCCAGACATGGAGTCGTTTCCAACGAAGGAAGTGCATGGTGGTAAGCCTCAGGAATCACAAGACATCAAACACGGCTGGCCTCTGAAGAGCCAGACCGGAACATAAATCAAAACAAGGCACCCTTGCCAATTGAGGGTTGGCTTTGCATGGTTCAAGGCCCATGGCAAAGAGATTCGGGGCGACTGATTCAGCTTGGCAAACGTCATGGCGCTGGTCTCGTGGCAGAAGCAGCGTGCAGATGGCACCAGCGGACCTCAGCGCCCAGGCTGTTCGCCTCATTGAACGAGGACCCAGACACCGCGACACCTTGCAAGCAAAACCATTGTCCTTCAATGAGGAACCCAGCTCGGTCAAGAAGGTCTTGCCTCGAGGTGGGGGCGCGCATGCAGCGCCCGGCGCAAATCGAGCCAACGCGCAGGGTCGCTGGTGGCGTCTACCCACAAAAAGGATGGCAGATCGGTCTGGCCCGGCCAACGGATCAGCATCAAACCCTGCAGATCCAGGACGACCTGCGGTGCTGGCAGGCTCAGCGCAAGGGCTTCTTGCTCATGCCAGGACCAAGACTGGCCATCCCAGCGCAGCATGCCCTTGGGCAGGTGGCGAACACCATGCCACAAGGCCCAGCCAGACAGCAGCACGGCGGCCGCCCCCAGCCCGGGGCGCCAGTCGTGCGAAGCGGCCGCGCTCCACCAAGCCAGGGTGGCAGCGACTCCCAGCAGCCAGACAAACACCATGCCCAGAACCAAGAAACGAGAACGCCCCACCGTGTAGGACACCGATGGGGCGTTGCGTGTGCTCATCGCCAGGCTCAGGTCCGCTCAGCCCGGCATAACCGACTCTGACCTCAGGCGCGCTTGAAAACCAGCGAGCCGTTCGTGCCGCCAAAGCCGAAGTTGTTCTTCAGCGCCACATCGATCTTGAGGTCGCGCGCGGTGTTGGCGCAATAGTCCAGGTCGCACTCCGGATCCTGGTTGAAAAGGTTGATGGTGGGCGGCACCTTCTGATGATGCAAGGCCAGCACCGTGAAGACCGACTCGATACCACCTGCGCCGCCCAACAGGTGGCCCGTCATGGACTTGGTCGAGCTCACCACCAGGCGCTTGGCATGGTCACCCATCGCAGCCTTGATGGCGTTGGTTTCGTTGAGGTCACCCAAGGGCGTCGACGTGCCGTGGGCGTTGAGGTAGTCCACCTGGTCGGCATTGATGCCGGCGTTGCGCATGGCATTGAGCATGGCGCGACGAGGACCGTCCATATTGGGGGCGGTCATGTGTCCGGCATCGGCGCTCATGCCGTAACCAGCGAGCTCCGCGTAGATCTTGGCCCCGCGGGCCTTGGCATGTTCGTACTCTTCGAGCACCATCACACCGGCGCCTTCACCCAGCACGAAACCATCGCGGTCCTTATCCCAGGGGCGCGAAGCGGTGGCTGGGTCGTCGTTGCGGGTCGACAGGGCGCGCATGGCGGCAAAGCCACCAATGCCCAGGGGCGAGACTGTGGACTCGGAACCGCCGGCCACGATGACATCGGCATCGCCGTACTCAATCAGGCGGCCAGCCTCACCAATGCTGTGCAGGCCGGTCGTGCAGGCGGTCACCACGGCCAGATTGGGGCCCTTGAAGCCAAAGCGCATCGACACATGGCCCGAGATCATGTTGATGATCGAGGCCGGCACGAAGAAAGGCGAGATGCGCCGCGGACCCCGGTTGGTGTACTCGGCGTGGGTTTCCTCGATCATCGGCAAGCCACCGATGCCCGAGCCGATCACCACGCCAATGCGCGTGGCCTCTTCCTCACCCAGGGCCTCGCCCGTAGGCAGGCCGGCATCCATCACGGCCTGGTGGGCCGCTGCAATACCGTAGTGGATGAAAGTGTCCATGCTCCGCGCCTCCTTGGCGCTGATGTAGGACTCCAGATCGAAATTCTTCACCTCACCCGCAATCTTGCAGGACATGGCGGAGGCATCGAATTTGCTGATGAGACCGATGCCCGACTGGCCGGCCAGCAGCTGGGTCCAGGACTGCTCCACCGTGTTGCCCACGGGGCTGATGCATCCCAGACCAGTCACGACGACGCGACGACGGCTCATTGAATAGTCTCCGTGCTGCGCACTGCGGTACGAGCTGGCCTGAGGCGGCACGGCGCGGCGCTCATACGCAAATCATGTAAATAAGCCCGGCGGGCACTTGTCCATGGGACAGGCCAGGCACGGGCTTGTATGAAAAAAGCCGGTCAGGCTTTTTGATGGGTGGTGGCGTAGTCGACCGCGTTCTGCACGGTCGTGATCTTCTCGGCGTCTTCGTCCGGGATCTCGATGCCGAACTCGTCTTCGAGGGCCATCACCAGTTCCACAGTGTCAAGCGAGTCTGCGCCCAGGTCGGCCACGAAGGCCTTCTCGCCGGTCACTTGGCTCTCCTCAACGCCAAGCTGCTCGGCAATGATTTTCTTAACACGTGCTTCGATATCGCTCATAGATCCCTCTGAGGGTTGTGAAATGATCCGTGATTTTAGCCGTTCAGGCGGCTGGGGCTTGAAGCCCTGCGCGCCCGGCTGAACACCTGGCCGGACGGAACGCCGGCCAAGCTGACTTACATGTACATCCCACCATTGACGTGGATTTCCTGCCCGGTGATGTAGCCGGCCTGGCGACTGGCCAAAAAGGTCACCGCATGCGCGATGTCCTCGGGCCGGCCCAGGTGGCCCAGCGGAATCTGGCCGAGCAGGGCTTTTTGCTGTTCCTCGGGCAGGGCCGAGGTCATGTCGGTCTCGATGAATCCCGGGGCGATGCAGTTGACCGTGATGCCGCGCGAGCCCAGTTCACGGGCCAGGGCGCGGGTCATGCCGGCCACGCCCGCCTTGGCGGCGGCGTAATTGGCCTGGCCCGGATTGCCGGAGGCGCCCACCACGGAGGTGATGTTGATGATGCGGCCATAA
>CANGYC010000130.1 GCA_947457975.1 Comamonadaceae bacterium
AAAACCTTGAAAGACGCACTCAACGAAGCCATGCGCGACTGGGTGGCGAATGTGGACAACACCTTCTACATCATCGGCACCGTGGCGGGCCCCCACCCCTACCCGATGATGGTGCGCGACTTCCAGAGCGTGATCGGTACCGAGTGCATTGCGCAGATGCCCGAACTCACGGGCGGTCGCCAGCCCGATGCGGTGCTGGCCTGTGTGGGCGGCGGCAGCAATGCCATGGGCATCTTCCATCCCTACATTCCCTTTGAAGGCACGCGCCTGATCGGCATCGAAGCCGCGGGTGAAGGCCTGGACACCGACAAACACTCGGCCTCCCTGCAAAAAGGCGTGCCCGGCGTGCTGCACGGCAACCGCACCTACGTGCTGCAAAACGAGGACGGCCAGGTCACCGAGACGCACAGTGTCTCGGCCGGCCTGGACTACCCGGGCGTGGGCCCCGAGCATGCCTTCCTCAAGGACATCGGCCGCGCCGAGTACGTGGGCATCACGGACAAGGAGGCGCTTGAGGCCTTCCACTACCTGTGCCGCACCGAGGGCATCATCCCAGCGCTCGAGTCGAGCCACGCAGTGGCCTACGCCATGAAGCTGGCCAAGACCATGCGCACCGACCAGTCCATCCTGGTGAACCTCTCGGGCCGGGGCGACAAAGACATCGGCACCGTGGCCGACCTCTCCCAGGCCGACTTCTACTGCCGCCCCTCCTGCCGGGGCCAGGATGTCAAAGGCAGCACTCAGAAAGTTGAATTCAAATGAGCCGCATCCAGGGCGTTCTGGCGCAACTGCAGAGCCAGGGCCGCAAGGCCCTCATTCCCTATGTCACGGCCGGCTACCCGCAAGCCGATATCACGCCCGAGCTGATGCACGGCCTGGTGGCGGGCGGGGCCGACATCATCGAGCTGGGCGTACCCTTCTCGGACCCGTCGGCCGACGGTCCGGTGATCCAGAAGGCGGGCGAAAAAGCCCTGGCCCTGGGCATTGGTCTCGTGCAGGTGCTGGAGATGGTCAAGCTGTTCCGCCAGAAGGACAGCAGCACGCCCGTGGTGCTCATGGGCTACGCCAATCCGGTGGAGGCCTACGACATCAAGCGCGGCAAGGATGCCTTCGTGAATGACGCGGCCACGGCGGGCGTGGATGGCATGCTCATCGTGGACTACCCGCCCGAGGAGTGCGTGCAGTTCGCAGCCAAGCTGCGCGAGCAGGGCATGGACCTCATCTTCCTGCTGGCGCCCACCTCCACCACCGAGCGCATGGCGCAGGTGGCACGGGTGGCCTCGGGTTATGTGTATTACGTCTCGCTCAAGGGCGTCACCGGGGCCGGCACGCTGAACGTGGACGAGGTGGAAAAGATGCTGCCGCGCATCCGCGAGCATGTGAGCGTGCCCGTGGGCGTGGGCTTTGGCATCCGCGACGCCGCCACGGCCCAGGCGATCGGCCGCACAGCCGATGCGGTGGTGATCGGCTCGCGACTGATTGAGTTGATCGAAAGCCAGCCGCGCAGCCAGGTGGCCGGTGTCGCCTCCGCTTTTCTGTCTGAGATCAGACAGGCACTGGACGCACAGCGGCCTGGAATGTGAGACCTGCAACGCCCGGCCCCACCTTCACCATGAGGGCATGCGCAAAATCCTCAGCGACATCAAGCATGGCGACATGGACTTTGGCGCCAAAGACACCGTGTTCGACCCCTTTATGGGCGTGACTGCGGCGACGCTGCTGTCCTGACACCGCATGGCGCGGATGAATCAAGTGACTGGCTGCGCGGGCATTGCCCTCTGATAAACCCCCGCGGGCAAACGCCCCCCGATACGTGCACCGATCAATCTTTAAGCTTGGTGTTCGAATGGTTTTGGCCGCTAATGCGGCGACCTCGCTTCGTTCTACCCATAAGATTTAACCAAGTTCGCTTCGTTCCACCCATAAAATTTTTTTTATATGGTCACTTCCACCAGCCCCACGGGTACACCTTATCGGGCACAAACCCCCTGCCCTTGCTGCAGCAATCATGCGGCTCGCATTGTGGCCACGCGCGACGGGAAGACACGTGAAGCATTGACAACGATCGCCTGCGAGTCATGTGGCCTCGGCCGCACTGATCCACTGCCCAGCCCAGAGGCCCTTCAGGCCTGGTACGCCACCAAATACCGGCAAGAATACAAATCTGCATTCATGCCGGCGCGGCGCCATGTGCTCAGGGCCGGCCGGATCGCTTTAGACCGTTGGACCTGGCTTCAGACGCAAGGTTGGCAAAGACCCACGCCTGGGCACAGGCCAGCCACCCTGGACATCGGCGCCAGCAGTGGTGAATTCGTGTTTCTGATGACGCAACTCGGTTTTGATGCCGTGGGTCTGGAGCCTCACGAAGGCTATGCCAGCTACGCGCGCGACCACCTCAATCTCGATGTACGCAACGGCAGTGTGCAAAACCTCGCCAGCATGGATGCGGCAAAACGGTGGGACCTGGTCACTTTGTTTCACGTCTTTGAGCACCTCAGCGACCCAGTCGCCTCCCTGCAAACCATCGCCAATCACATGAGTGAGCAGGGGGTTCTCTTCATCGAAGTTCCTAACGCCACCCGGCTGTGCTCGCCCCATTCCATGTTCTTCGAAGCCCATGTGCTCTACTTTTCTGCTGACTCGCTGCGCCATACCCTGCGCACCGCCGGCTGGGACGTGCTGGGCCACAATTCGGACGAAGACGGTAACCTGCGCATCATGGCCCGGCCCAACGGCCAGTCGCACAGCCAGGAGCCAGTACCCCATGGTCATGATTTGGTGAGAGCCCAACAGGCCAGACGCTGGGGGTCCTACCTGATGGATGAATTCCGCAGCAGGCGGCTATTGAGTAAGCTCCGTACCCGGCGCGAAGAAAAACGATCTGCCAGCCAGTTCCAGAGTGGCGCGGCCCTGCTCAAAGACCTCTACGCGGACGTCGTGACTGCTCCATCGCAGCCAGCCACACAGTCCACGCCAATGAGCGCCTGACAAGGGCTGATTCAAGCATCTCAGTGGTTTGATTTTGTGCGTTCCAACAATCCCAATAGATGGGAATCGAGCCCCTGAAGGAGCCTAGAATCTTGTCCAATTCTTGGATACAAAAAGGCCTTTCATGTCTTGGCTAGAAAAGCTGCTCCCCCCAAAGATTTCTCCCACCGATCCGAATGAACGCCGCAGCGTGCCTGAGGGCCTGTGGATCAAGTGCCCCAGCTGCGAGGCCGTGCTTTACAAGACCGACCTGGAGAAAAACCAAAGTGTGTGCCCGCAGTGCAGCCACCACCACCGCATCAGTGCGCGGGCTCGGCTGGACGCCTTCCTGGACGCCGAAGGCCGCTATGAGATCGGCCAGGAGGTGCTGCCGGTCGACGCCCTGAAGTTCAAGGACAGCCGAAAGTACCCTGAGCGCCTGAAAGAGGCCATGGAGAACACGGGCGAGACCGACGCCCTGGTCGTCATGGGCGGGGCGGTGCACAGCATTGGCGTGGTGGCGGCCTGCTTCGAGTTCGACTTTATGGGTGGCTCCATGGGCTCGGTGGTGGGCGAGCGATTCGTGCGCGGTGTGCATGCCGCCATCGAGCAGAAGGTGCCCTTCATCTGCTTTACCGCCACTGGCGGCGCCCGCATGCAGGAAGGCCTGCTGAGCCTGATGCAGATGGCCAAGACCAATGCGGCGCTCACGCGCCTAGCCAAGAAGGGCCTGCCCTACGTGAGCGTATTGACCGATCCGACCATGGGCGGCGTGAGCGCGGGCTTTGCCTTCATGGGCGACATCGTGATCGCCGAGCCCAAGGCCCTGATCGGGTTTGCCGGCCCCCGCGTGATTGAGTCCACCATGCGCGTGAAGCTGCCCGAAGGCTTCCAGCGCGCCGAGTTCCTTCAGGAAAAAGGCGCGGTCGACTTCATTTGCGACCGACGCGAGTTGCGCAAAACCGTGGCGAATTCGCTGGCCATGCTGCTCAAGCAGCCGGCCGACGCCGTCGAGTAAGCCGCACCCGCCGGCGACATGCCGGCGGATCAGCGTCCGTCCTACTTCGGTGAAGTCCCCCGGCTCAGCGCGGGTTGGCGCCCCGGTGGCATGATTCATCCATGAGCCCCGCCACGCACCTGTCCGAACTGCCGCTTTTCCCTTTGGGAACCGTGCTGTTTCCAGGCGGTCTGCTGCCGCTTCGGATCTTCGAGGTGCGTTACCTGGACATGATCGCCCGCTGCCACAAAAGCGGCACGCCCTTCGGCGTGGTGAACCTCATCCGAGGCACCGAAGTACGCAGCGCCCCGGCCGACCAGACCGATGAGCCCGAGACCTTCAATACCGTGGGCACGCTGGCCCGCATCGTCGAGTACGCCGCCCCCCAGCCCGGCCTGCTGGTCATTCGCTGCGAGGGGGGGCAGCGCTTTGCCGTGCAACGCAGTGACAAGCTCAGGCACGGCCTGTGGGTGGCCGAGGCCGAGCTGCTGCCGGTTGACCGCGTCCTGCCCATCCCGGACGACCTGCAGCCGGTGGCCCAGGGCCTGCGCAAGCTGCTGCTTCAGCTCCAGCAGCGAAACATCCCACCCGAGCAGATTCCGCTGCTGCAGCCCTACCGCTTTGAAGATTGCGACTGGGTCGCCAACCGCTGGTGCGAATTGCTGCCCATCCCCCTGGAGATGAAGCAGCGCCTGATGTCGCTGGACAACCCACTGGTGCGCCTGGAACTGGTGAGCGACCTGCTCGAGCGCAGCGGTTGGTCCTAAAGGCCCGGCTTGCGGCCGGGCTTGCGCCGTAAAATCGAAGGCTTTGCCCCTTCGCGGCCTACCGGCCCGGCCCTTCATGTCCACGACCGAACACACCCCCGCCGCCCCCGATGACAACCAGCTGATGGCCGAGCGCCGCGAGAAGCTTCAGGCCATCCGCGCACGGGGTATCGCCTTCCCGAACGACGTCAAACCCGAGCACCGGGCGGCAGAGCTGGTCGCGCAGTACGACCACCTGGGCAAGGAAGCGCTCGACCCCCAGGCCATCCCGGTGAGCGTGGCCGGCCGCATGATGCTCAAGCGCGTGATGGGCAAGGCCAGCTTTGCCACCCTGCAGGACGGCTCCTTCGGCCCCTCGGGCGGGCGCATCCAGGTCTACATCACCAACGACGGCGTGGGCGAAGACGTGCACGCCGACTTCAAACACTGGGACCTGGGCGACATCGTGGCGGCCACCGGCACGCTGTTCAAGACCAAGACGGGCGAGCTGTCCATCCACGCCAAGAGCCTGCGCCTGGTGACCAAAAGCCTGCGGCCGCTGCCCGACAAGTTCCACGGCGTGGCCGACCAGGAAGTGAAGTACCGCCAGCGCTATGTGGACCTCATCACCGACGAGGCCGCCCGCCAGCGCTTCGCAGCGCGCAGCAAGGCTGTGAGCAGCATCCGGCAGTTCATGGTGGATCACGGCTTCCTGGAGGTGGAAACCCCCATGCTGCACCCCATTCCGGGCGGCGCCAATGCCAAGCCCTTCATCACCCACCACAACGCGCTGGACCAGGAGATGTTCCTGCGCATTGCGCCCGAGCTTTACCTCAAGCGCCTGATTGTGGGCGGCTTCGAGAAGGTGTTTGAGATCAACCGCAGCTACCGCAATGAAGGCATCAGCGTGCGGCACAACCCCGAGTTCACCATGATGGAGTTCTACGCCGCGTGGTGGAACTACCAGGACCTGATGGACTACACCGAGCAGCTGATCCGCAACGCCGCCACCCAGGCCTGCGGCAGCCTGCAGCTGAGCTACGCCGGCAAGCCGGTGGACCTGTCGCAGCCCTTCGAGCGCCTGACCATCCGCGAGGCCATCATCAAGCACACCGAAGCGGGCGCCCACGTGGACGACGCGGCCTGGCTGACCAACGCGCTCAAAAAACTAGGCCTGTCTGAAGACAAGAACCGCCTGAGCGGCCGCACGCTGGCGAGCCTGCAGGTGCTGTACTTCGAGGAAACGGTGGAGGACAAGCTTTGGCAGCCGACCTTCATCATGGAGCACCCCACCGAAATTTCTCCTCTGGCCCGCGCCAACGACCAGCGGCCCGAGGTGACCGAGCGCTTTGAGCTCTACATCACCGGCCGCGCGTTTGGTAATGGCTTTTCGGAACTGACTGATGCCCCGGAGCAGGCGGCGCGCTTTCACGCGCAGGCCGAGGCCAAGGATGCGGGCGACGACGAGGCCATGTTTTTTGACGCCGACTTCGTGCGGGCCCTCGAATACGGCATGCCCCCCACAGGCGGCTGCGGTATCGGTATCGACCGCCTGATGATGCTGCTGACCGACAGCCCCAGCATCCGGGACGTGATCCTGTTCCCGGCCCTGCGGCGCGAGGGCTGAACTCCGGTCCGGCCGCGCCATGCGCATCGAGTCGCTGCACCTGCTGCAGCAGGCGTGCTGGGAGGAACTGGAGCAGGCAACCCAGGAGCGTGAGCACGGCTGGCGTGTCATGACGCTGGCCACCGTCGATGCGCGCGGTGCCGACGCGCGGTCCGTCATCGTCCGCGAGGTGGATGCCGGTCTGCGCCGCCTGGTGTTCTTCACCGACGATCGATCGCCCAAACTGCGGCAGCTCGAACACCATCCGCAGGGCACGCTGCTGGCCTGGTGCCCACGGCTGTCGTGGCAAATCCGCCTGCGCGTGGGCCTGCGCCGCGAGGCAGATCAGCACTTGGCGCTGTCGCGCTGGGCCCGCTTGCGCCTGTCGCCGGCCGCGCAGGACTACCTGTCGCCCCTGGCGCCGGGCGAGCCGTTGGTCGAGGTTGCCAACCAGGAACGGGGGTCGCG
>CANGYC010000131.1 GCA_947457975.1 Comamonadaceae bacterium
CGTCTGTGCACCTGCTGTTCCTGGCCGAGGCCGACGTCAGCGCCTGCGCGGACGCCGGCCTGATGCTGCGGCACACGGTGCAGTTCCACTGGAACAACGCCTCCCCGGCGGCCACTGATGCGCAGCCCTTGCCCTTCCGCGATTTCGATGACTTTCTGGCCTCCCTCAGCCAGGACAAGCGCAAGAAGATCCGGCAGGAACGCCGCAAGGTGCAGGAGGCCGGGGTTCAGTTTCGCTGGGCACGGGGCCGCGATATCCAGCCCGAGGACTGGGCCTTCTTCTACCGCTGCTATGAGCGGACCTACCTGGAGCACGGCAATGCGCCCTACCTGAGCGCCGACTTCTTCGAGCGCATGGCCCGCGAGATGCCCCAGCACTGGCTGCTCTTCATCGCCGAGCGCGAAGGCCGCCCGATCGCCAGCAGCCTGATCGGACTGAGTGACGGGGCTGCGCCAGACGCTCCAGCCACCGCCTACGGGCGCTACTGGGGAGCGCTCGAGCGGGTGGATTGCCTGCACTTCGAAGCCTGCTACTACCAACCGCTGGCCTGGTGCATCGCGCACGGGGTACAGCGCTTTGAGGGCGGCGCCCAAGGCGAACACAAAATGGCCCGTGCCCTGCTGCCGGTGCGCACCACCAGCGCCCACTGGCTGGCGCACCCGGCTTTTGCCGATGCGGTGGAGCGCTTTCTCGAGCGCGAAGGCGCCGGCATCGAAGACTACATGGAGCACCTGCAGCAGCGCACGCCCTTCAGGCAGATGCCTTGATGCCCATGAAAAAGCCGACCCGCGGGTCGGCTTTTTAACGCAGCGGCGGGGCTCAGGCCTGCTTGGACTTTTGGTAGTTGGCGATGCCGTCCATCACTTCCTTCTTGGCCGACTCCGGGCCTTCCCAGCCCAGCACCTTGACCCACTTGCCTTTTTCGAGATCTTTGTAGTGCTCGAAGAAGTGCGCGATGGTGCTCAGGCGCAGCTGGTTCATGTCCTCGGGCTTTTTCCAGTGGCTGTAGATCGACAGGATCTTGTCGATCGGCACCGCCAGCACCTTACCGTCTTCACCGGCCTCGTCCTGCATCTTCAGGATGCCGATGGGCCGGCAAGGCACCACCACGCCCGGGATCAGCGGAAACGGGGTGATCACCAGCACGTCCACCGGGTCGCCATCGCCGCTCAGGGTCTGGGGCACGTAGCCGTAGTTGGTGGGGTAGTGCATGGCCGTGCTCATGAAGCGGTCCACGAAGATCGCGCCCGATTCCTTGTCCACCTCGTACTTGACGGGGTCGGCGTTCATGGGAATTTCAATGATGACATTGAATGCTTCGGGCGCGTTTTTGCCAGGGGTGACTTTGTCGAAAGACATGGTGTGATTGCTTAGGAAGAAATGGACCGGTATGTCCGGTGGACAGATCGCCGTTGTAGGAAGAAACGGCGCAAAGCCTCCGGATTTACCCGCATTTTACTGATGCAGGGCTTACGTTCCTACGCAGATTGAAAGGTTTGGCGCTAAATTCAAAGCGTTGGCCAATCAGCCTGTGCGCAGTCGGCGGGGTTGAGGAAGCAACGCAAGGCGGTGCCGCGTACCGACTGATCGTTGCACCGAAACCCTGACGTCCAAGCACGGAGATTTGACATGACTGGCAACTCTGCACTTCTGTTGGCGAGCGCATGCGGACTGCTCGCCGTCCTTTATGGCATCTGGGCACGCTCCTGGATCCTCTCTCAAGATGCGGGCAATGCCCGCATGCAAGAAATCGCGGCCGCCATCCAGACGGGCGCGGCCGCCTACCTGGCCCGGCAGTACCGCACCATCGCCGTGGTGGGCGTGGTCCTGGCCTTGCTGATCGGCATATTCCTTGACCTCCAAACCGCCATCGGCTTCGTGGTGGGGGCGGTGCTCTCAGGGGCCTGCGGCTTCATTGGCATGAATGTGTCGGTGCGCGCCAATGTGCGCACCGCCCAAGCCGCCACGCGCGGCATCGGCCCGGCACTGGACGTGGCCTTCCGCGGCGGCGCCATCACCGGCATGCTGGTGGTGGGCCTGGGCCTGCTGGGCGTGACGGCCTTTTACTGGTTCCTGGTGGGCAATGGCAACCTCACGCCGGACCGCAAGCTCGCCACCTTGCTCAACCCCCTGATCGGCTTTGCCTTTGGCTCCTCCCTGATCTCCATCTTCGCCCGCCTGGGCGGCGGCATCTTCACCAAGGGCGCTGACGTGGGCGCCGACCTGGTGGGCAAAGTTGAGGCCGGCATTCCGGAGGATGACCCACGCAACCCGGCTGTGATTGCCGACAACGTGGGCGACAACGTCGGCGACTGCGCTGGCATGGCGGCCGACCTGTTCGAGACCTATGCGGTGACGTTGATCGCCACCATGGTGCTGGGCGCCCTGCTGGTCACAGCCGCCCCCGTCAATGCCGTGGTCTACCCCCTGGCCCTGGGTGCGGTGTCCATCGTCGCCTCCATCATTGGCTGCTTCTTCGTGAAGGCCTCACCCGGCATGACCAACGTGATGCCAGCGCTCTACAAGGGCCTGGCCATTGCCGGCGTGCTGTCACTGGTGGCCTTCTATTTCGTGACGGCCTGGCTGATCCCCGACAACGCGGTGGCCGCCACCGGCAGCCAGATGCGGCTCTTCGGCGCCTGCGCCGTGGGCCTGGTGCTGACAGCTGCGCTGGTGTGGATCACCGAGTACTACACCGGCACGCAGTACGCCCCGGTGCAGCACATCGCCCAGGCCTCGACCACCGGGCACGGCACCAACATCATCGCGGGCCTGGGCGTGTCCATGCGCTCGACGGCCTGGCCGGTGCTCTTCGTGTGCGCGGCCATCGTGGCCTCCTACGCGCTGGCGGGCCTGTATGGCATCGCCGTGGCGGCCACGGCCATGCTGAGCATGGCCGGCATCGTGGTGGCCCTGGATGCTTACGGCCCCATCACCGACAACGCCGGCGGCATTGCCGAGATGTCCGATTTGCCCGCCTCCGTGCGTGACATCACCGACCCGCTGGACGCCGTGGGCAACACCACCAAGGCGGTGACCAAAGGCTATGCCATCGGCTCGGCGGGTCTGGCTTCGCTGGTGCTCTTTGCCGACTACACCCACAAGCTCGAGAGCTACGGTCAAGCCATCAGCTTCGACCTCAGCGACCCGATGGTCATCGTGGGCCTGTTCATCGGCGGTCTCATCCCTTACCTGTTTGGTGCCATGGCCATGGAGGCCGTGGGCCGGGCCGCAGGCTCCGTGGTGGTGGAAGTGCGCCGTCAGTTCAAGGAGATCAAGGGCATCATGGAAGGCACGGCCAAACCCGAGTACGGCCGTGCGGTCGACATGCTCACCAGCGCCGCCATCAAGGAAATGATGATCCCCTCACTGCTGCCGGTGGTCGCGCCCATCCTGGTGGGCCTGGTGCTCGGCCCCAAGGCCCTGGGCGGCCTGCTGATGGGCACCATCGTCACCGGCCTCTTTGTGGCCATTTCCATGTGCACGGGCGGCGGCGCCTGGGACAACGCCAAGAAGTACATCGAAGACGACCATTTCGGCGGTAAAGGCTCGGAGGCGCACAAGGCCGCCGTGACCGGTGACACCGTGGGCGACCCCTACAAAGACACGGCCGGCCCCGCCATCAACCCGCTGATCAAGATCATCAACATCGTGGCCCTCTTGATTGTTCCTCTGGTGCTGCAGTTCCACGGCAGCTAAAGCCACCCCAGCCTGCAGGCGGATCGGTGTTCCGGGCCACGGCCCGGGCCCGGTCCGCCTTTTTATTTCTAGGCCTGCCCCGCCACGGCAGTCACCTGCGCGAAAGCCCACGCAGGCGGGCAAAGCCAAAATAGACCCATGCCAAAGCACTTCATCGCCAATGAATTTGTTGCGGGTGATTCAGGCCAGACCCTGCCCGTGATCGACCCAGCCGACGGCCAGCCCTATGACCAGATCCAGCGGGGCAACGCCCGCGACGTGGACACTGCTGTGGCCGCTGCCCGTGCCTGCCTGCAGGGCCCCTGGCAACGCCTGACGGCCGCCGAGCGCGGCCGCCTGTTAATGGCCTTATCGCGCAAGCTGGCCGAGCATGCCGAGGAGTTAGCGGCCATCGAGCAGCGCGACTGCGGCAAGCCCACGCGCCAGGCACGGGCCGACGCCGCCGCCCTGGTGCGCTACTTCGAGTACTACGCCGGCGCTTGCGACAAGCTGCACGGCCAGACCCTGCCATTTCTAGAGGGCTTCAGCGTCCTTACCTGGCGCGAACCCCATGGCGTCACAGGCCATGTGATTCCCTGGAACTACCCCATGCAGATCTTCGGGCGCAGCGTGGGTGGCGCCCTGGCCGCGGGCAATGCCTGCGTGGTCAAGCCCTCGGAAGACGCCTGCCTCTCACTGCTGCGCGTGGCCGAACTGGCCGCCGAAGTGGGTTTCCCGGCCGGCGCCATCAATATCGTCACGGGCTACGGCCACGAGGTGGGTGACGCGCTGGCCCGGCATCCGGGCATCGACCACATCAGCTTCACCGGCAGCCCCCGGGTGGGCACGCTGATCCAGCAGGTGGCCGCAGAGCGCCACTGTCCGGTCACGCTGGAGCTGGGCGGCAAGGGGCCGCAGCTGGTCTTTGAAGACGCTGACCTGGACGCCGCCCTGCCCACCCTGGTGCAGGCCATCGTGCAGAACGCCGGCCAGACCTGCTCGGCCGGCTCGCGCCTGCTGGTGCAGCGCCCGGTCTATGAACGCCTGCTGGAGCGCCTGGGTGCGGCCTTCCGTGAGCTGCGCGCAGGCCCGCCCGCGCTCGACACCGACCTGGGCCCCCTGATCCGCGTCAGCCAGCTCGATCGTGTGGGCAGCTTCCTGGCCCAGGCGGCCCGCGACGGCATACCCACCGTGGCGCAGGGCCAGGTGGCCGCCGAAGCCCATCCCGGCGGCTACTACCAGGCCCCCGTCCTGCTGCGCGACGTGCCGCCCGAGCACCGCATCGCCCAGGAAGAAGTCTTCGGTCCAGTTCTGGCGGCCATGCCCTTCGACGATGAAGACCACGCCATCGCCCTGGCCAACGGCACAGACTTCGGCCTGGTGGCCGCCGTCTGGAGCCGTGACGGCGGCCGCCAGCTGCGCATGGCCCGGCGCCTGCGCGCGGGTCAGGTCTTCGTCAACAGCTACGGCGCCGGCGGCGGCATCGAGCTGCCCTTTGGCGGCGTCAAGTCCTCGGGCCATGGCCGTGAAAAAGGCTTCGAGGCCCTGTACGGCTTTACCGTGCTCAAGACCGTGACCTTGCGCCACGGCTGAGTCTTTATTCCTTTCCTCAGCGAGGCAGCTTCCATGCGCGTGCAAGACAAATCCATCATCGTCACCGGGGCCGGCAGCGGCATTGGCGAGGGCATCGCCCGGCGCCTGGCCGCCGAGGGCGCCCGCGTCATCGTCAACGATATCCAGGCCCAGGCCGGCCAGAAGGTGGTCCAGGAGATCTTGGCTGCCGGTGGCCAGGCCAGGTTCTTTGCCGCCGACGTGACCCGCTCGGACGACATGCAGGCCCTGATCCAGGCGGCCGTGGCACGACATGGCCGTCTGGACGTGATGGTCAACAACGCCGGCTGGACCCACCGCAACCGCCCGGCCCTGGAAGTGAGCGAGGAGGAGTTTGACCGCTGCTACGCCGTCAACGTCAAAAGCATCTACCTCGCCACCTTGCACGCAGTGCCGGTGTTTCGGGCCCATGGTGGTGGCAGCTTCATCAACATCGCCTCCACCGCCGGCGTGCGCCCCCGGCCAGGATTGAGTTGGTACAACGGCTCCAAGGGAGCGGTCATCATCACCAGCAAGTCGCTGGCCGCCGAACTGGGGCCCGACAACATCCGCGTCAACTGCATCAACCCCGTGTTCAACCCAGACACCGGCTTGTCGGCCGAATTCGCGGGCGGCCCTGTTGACGAAGAGCGCCGCGCCAAGTTCCTGGCCACTATTCCTTTGGGACGCTTTTCCAGCGCCCTGGACGTGGCCAACGCCGCGCTCTACCTGGCCAGCGACGAAGCGGCCTTTATCTCCGGCGTGTGCCTGGAGGTGGACGGCGCACGCTGCGCCTGAGCCAGTTTGCCCGGGCCTCTGCCGCCCGTCCGGGAAAATCCCGAGGAATTCGGACTCGGCCGACTTGTAGGATGACCTGATCACCCTGCAAGCCATGCTCTCCTCAAGCACCTCCCAGATCGAACCCCTGGCCGCCCCGGAACGCCTGACAGACCGGCTGGCCGACCAGCTGGCCCGGCGCATCGAGCGTGGCGAATTGGCGCCCGACCAGCGCCTGCCCACCGAGCAGCAGCTGTCAGAGCAGTTTGGCGTCTCGCGCACCGTGGTGCGGGAGGCCGTGAGTCGCCTGAAGTCCATGGGCCTGCTGGTCTCGCGCCAAGGTGCGGGGGTCTTCGTCGCTCCTGCGGGCCAGGCACGTGCCCTGGCTTTCGATCCCACGGTGCTGCAGTCGCTCGAGTCGGTGGTGCAGGTGGTGGAAGTGCGCCGCGCCCTCGAAGGCGAGGTCGCCGCTCTGGCGGCCCAGCGCATCACCCCGGCCAAGGCGCGCGCCGTGCGCGAGGCCCTGGACCGGCTCGATGCCACTGTCGCCACCGGCGCCGACGGGGTCGAAGAAGACCTCGCCTTCCACCGCAGCATCGCCCAGGCCACGGACAACCCCCAGTTCGAGCGCCTGCTGGGCTTTCTCGAGCAGTACCAGCGTGACGCCATGCGCGTGACGCGCACCAACG
>CANGYC010000132.1 GCA_947457975.1 Comamonadaceae bacterium
CGCCTTCTTCCACCAGCACCTCGAGGTTCAGCAGGCGCCGCCAGTAGGGTATGCCGCACAGGATGATGGGCACCGGCTTGGCCTTGCGCGTTTGCACCAGGGTCACGACCTCGAACAGCTCGTCCAGCGTGCCAAAGCCCCCAGGAAAGGCCACCAGGGCCTTGGCGCGCATCATGAAGTGCATCTTGCGCATCGCGAAGTAGTGGAACTTGAAGTTCAGCTCGGGCGTGACATACGGGTTCGAATGCTGCTCGTGGGGCAGGGCGATGTTCAGACCCACGTTGGGCATGCCTGCTTCGTGCGCCCCGCGGTTGGCCGCCTCCATGATGCCGGGCCCGCCACCGGTGCAGATGTGGATCTGCTCTTTCGGCGTCCGTCCCTTGCTGTGCTCGGCCACCAGCTTGCCAAAGCGCCGTGCCTGGTCGTAGTAGGCGGCATTGCTCACTTGCCGCTCGGCCACCCGCACGGCCGAGGCGTCACCACTGGCCCGCGCGGTGTTCAGTTTGGCCTGGGCTTCCTCGGGCGGCAGGAAGCGCGCGCTGCCAAAGACCACGATGGTGTTCTCGATGCCCAGGCGCGTCTGTTCGAGGTCGGGCTTGAGCATCTCCAGCTGCATGCGCAGGCCCCGGGTTTCTCGGCGCAGCAGGAACTCGGGGTCGGCGAAGGCCAGGCGGTAGGCATCCGGATGCAGCGGTGTACCGCTGTCGGCCTGCACCTGCAGTTCGGCCCAGGCATCGGCCAGGCGGTGGGCCGAGAGATTTTGCGTGTTTTCCATGGCGCTGATTTTGGCCCAGCGCCACAGATCAGCAAGCGGCCCCTTCAGAGCGCGAAGGACAGGGTGATGGGCACCACCACCAGGGCCAGGGCGTTGCCCAGCAGGACCATGGCGGCCACCTTGGTGGGCTCTTGCCGATAGCGCTCAGCGAGGATGAACTGCAGCACTGCCGGCGGCAGGGCGGCAAAGAGCAGCAACTGGCCACGGGCTGCGCCCTCCAACTCCAGTAGATGGATCAGGGGAACCGCAATCAGCAGGCTCAGCAGGGGGCGGGCCAGGGCCCCGAGCAAGCCGGTGGCGATGCTGGCTCGGTTCAAGGCGGTGAGCTGCGTGCCCAGGGTGAACAGCATCATGGGCAGGGCTGCATCACCAAAGAGGCGCATGCTGGATATCACCACCTCGGGCGGGCGAAGGCCCGTGTAGGCGCTGAAAAAGCCCAGCAAGGTGGCCAGCATGAGTGGGCTGACCAACAGGTCACGGGTGCGGGCGTCACGGCTGGTGATGCGCGCGCCCAGGGAGAAATGCAGGAGGCCGCTGATGGCGAACAGGGCCACGGCGGCTCCCATGTTCGAGGCCCCAAAGGCCAGCAAGGCCAGGGGCAGGCCCATGTTGCCGCTGTTGTTGAACATCACCACAGGCACCAGGGTCCGCGGTGAGTGGCGCGTGGCCAGCGCCAGTGGCCAGGCCAGCAGGCCCGAGCCCAGAATCAGCAGTGCGCCACCAAGCAGCAGGCCGGTGTGCTCCTCGAGGTGGAAGCTGCGTGTGGCCAGGGCGGCGTAGGTCAGAACCGGGCTGAATACATCGAGGGCGATTCGGTTGAACACCGTCATGTCGGGCCGGTGCCGCCGTGCATAGGCAAAGCCCAACCCGACGATGAAGAACACCGGGATGACGATTTCAAGGAGACGGGACAGCACGCTCATGGGCGAAGCCGCAGTGGCGGGGGCTTAGGCAAGAAAAAAGGCTCCGGTTGGGGAGCCTTGTTCCAGCAGGTTCAGGGGATCAGACGCGCTTGCGGTACTCGCCCGTGCGGGTGTCGATCTCAATGCGGTCACCCTGGGCCACAAAGATAGGTACAGGCACTTCAAAGCCCGTGGCGATCTTGGCGGGCTTGAGCACTTTTCCGGAGGTGTCTCCCTTGACGGCGGGCTCGGTCCAGGTGATCTCGCGCTCCACGCTGGTGGGCAATTCCACGGAGATGGCCTTGCCGTCATAGAACACCACTTCGAGCGACATACCGTCTTCGAGGTAGTTCAGGGCATCGCCCATGTTCTCAGCCTCGACTTCGTACTGGTTGAACTCGGTGTCCATGCAGATGTACATGGGGTCGGCGAAGTAGGAGTAGGTGCACTCCTTCTTGTCCAGGATGATCTGGTCCATCTTGTCGTCGGCTTTGAACACGACCTCGGTGCCGAAGTTGTTCAGCAGGCTCTTGAGCTTCATGCGCACGGTGGCGGCATTGCGGCCGCCGCGGCTGTATTCGGTCTTGAGCACAACCATGGGGTCTTTGCCATGCATGATGACGTTGCCGGCGCGGATTTCTTGAGCGATTTTCATAGAAGCTTGAAAGTAACGCCGCAGAGATCAGAGGTCCGCAGCGAGTTAAGGAGAGGAGGCCAGCCAACCAGGTGAATCTGGCTTTCTCCGCAGCAGAAGGAGGGCCGGTGGCCGCTTCCCCCAAAGCCCATCATTTTAGACCGATTTGTCCACGAAGCTGATCAGCTGGCTCGCCAGGTCGTCCTGGGCCAGGAGCCTGTCCCTCAGGTCCAGCGCCTGGGCCTGCCAATGAGCCCAGGCCTGGGCATCGGGATAAGGCACTGGCAGCGCAGGGGCACCCAGGGTCTGGACGGGGTTCCAGGCCGCGGACCAGGCCTGGGCGCAGGGTGGGGGCTTGCTCATGTCCAGGAAGGCGCGGAGCTTGTCCTCGTGCGCGCCGTCGTCCTGGGGGTAGAGCTGCCACACCAAAGGCTTGCCTGCCCATAAGGCGCGCGCCAGGGAATCTTCGCCTCGCACCAGGTTGATGTCGCAGGCCCAGAGCAGGTGGTCGAAATCCAGCTGACTGAGGTAGGGCAGGGGGTGGATACGCAGCAGGCCTTCCTCTGCCAGAGGCAGGCCGCAGGCCTGAACGGCGGCCCAGGCGCGGCCGGCCGTTACCAGTAGGTTCACGGGCCGCCCGTGGTGTCCAGCTTGCCGCCAATGGGTCAGCAGACCTGGCAAGGCGGCTGGCTCGTAGCTAAAGAGGCTGGCTTGCACCGTGTCGGCCGCGGCAGCCACCCCCTGGCTGGCCAGCCAGGCGGGGGCGTCGAAGCTGGCCTGCCGGGTCAGCAGGTCTCTTTCCCTGAGCAGACCGCCGGTGCGCGGGGTGAAACCGGGGTAGAAAAAGTGCTTGGTCCAGCCAGCGGCGGGGCCGAGCAGCACCGGTGAGGGCAGGGCGTGGTTGCGTTCCACGTAAGGCTCGGCAGAGAGGTACTCGAGGTTGATCCACGCCGGAGCCGGGGCATGGCCTGGGCGGCCACGCTGGGCCTGCACCGTCGCGGCCACGAAGGCCGCCGGAATCTCGCAGCCGAAGGCCTCCACCATCACTTGCGTGGCGTGCTCAGGCGCTTCGGTCAGCGTCTGGGCTTCTTGCCAGGGGCGCAGCTGCACGCCCGGGGCGCCCTGCGGGGCCATCCAGGACAGGGCGCGGGGCTCATCGACCCACAGCCGCACGCGCTGGCCGCGGCTCGCCAGGTCCCTTGACAGTCGCCAGCACACGCCCAGGTCGCCGTGGTTGTCGATGACCCGGCAAAAAATGTCCCATTGCAAAGCGCGTGGCATGCTCAAGATTGTCCACAATACGCTGCCCTTCAGGCCCGCCCGAGTTCACTGCACCCCATGTCCACCCCGCCCTCCTCGAACCTGCCAGACGCCACCCAGGTCGATCGGCCGGACTTCGCGCCTGAGCTGCTGGCCGAGGTGGTGGCCCTGCCGGCCTTGCCGGGGGTCTATCGCTACTTCGATGCCGAAGGCGGGGTGCTTTACGTGGGCAAGGCGCGCAACCTGAAAAAGCGCGTCAGCAGCTATTTCCAGAAGAACCACGGCGCCACCCGCATTGGCCACATGGTCAGCCGCATCGTGCGCATGGAAACCACGGTGGTGCGCTCGGAGGCCGAGGCGCTGCTGCTTGAAAACAACCTCATCAAGACGCTGAACCCCAAGTTCAACATCTTGTTCCGGGACGATAAGAGCTATCCCTACCTCAAGCTCACGGCCATCTCGTCGCCCAAGGACGCCGATGGGCGAGGTCCGAGCCCCCAGCAATACCCCCGCGTGGCCTACTACCGGGGCGCGGTGGACAAGAAGCACCACTACTTCGGTCCTTATCCGAGCGCTTGGGCGGTCAAGGACACCATCTTGCTGCTGCAGAAGGTGTTCAGGCTGCGCACCTGTGAAGACACGGTGTTCCATAACCGCACCCGGCCCTGCTTGCTGTTCCAGATCAAGCGCTGCACGGGGCCCTGTGTCGGTGAGATTTCGGCCGAGCGCTACGCGCAGGACACCGCCAATGCCGAACGCTTCCTGCGAGGACAGGGACAGGAGATCTTGACCGAGCTGGAGTCGCGCATGCTGGCGCACGCAGAGCGGCTGGAGTTTGAGCAAGCGGCCGAGGTGCGCAACCAGATCCGCGCCATTTCACGCGTTCTCCATCAGCAGACCATGGAGGTCGATGCCGATAAGGACGCCGACATCCTGGCGGTCAAGGTGCATGGCGGCAAGGCCTGTGTGAACCTGGCCATGGTGCGCGGCGGCCGGCACCTGGGCGACCGGGCTTACTTTCCCTCGCATGTCGACAGTGCCGTGGACCTGGCTTCGCTCGAGGCTGATGGCCCGGTGCGTGCGCGTTCCGTGGAGGCCCTGGTGCTGGAGGCCTTTGTTGCCCAGCATTACATCGACGTGGCCCCGCCGCCCTTGCTGTTGGTCAGCCATGCGGTGGACAAGGCCCTGGTGCTGGCGCTGAGCGAGCAGGCCGGCCTGCGCATCCAGGCCGTGCACAACCCACGTGAGCAACGCCGCATCTGGCTGGAAATGGCCCAGAAGAACGCCGACCTGCAACTGGCCCGGCTGCTGGCCGAGGAGGGCTCCCAGCAAGCGCGCACGCGGGCCCTGGCCGAAGCCCTGGACCTGCCGCAGGCCGACCTGGATCAGCTGCACATCGAGTGCTTTGACATCTCGCACACGGGCGGCGAATTCACCCAGGCCTCCTGCGTGGTGTTCCGGCAGCACCGCATGCAGTCGGCCGACTACAAGCGCTACAACATCGAGGGCATCACGCCGGGCGATGACTACGCGGCCATGCGCCAGGTGCTCACCCGCCGCTACAGCCGCATTGCCGAGGCCCGCCGCGAATCTGGTGGCGAGACCGAACCCAGCGCGCGCATGCCCGACCTGGTGCTGGTCGATGGCGGCAAGGGTCAGGTGTCCATGGCGCGGGCGGTGTTCGAGGAGCTGGGCCTGGACCTGGGCCTGATCGTGGGCGTGGAAAAGGGCGAGGGACGCAAGGTGGGCCTGGAGGAGCTGGTGTTCGCCGACGGTCGCGAGAAGGTCTACCTCGGCAGCGATTCGGCGGCCTTGATGCTGGTGGCTCAGATCCGTGACGAGGCCCACCGGTTTGCCATCACCGGCATGCGCGCCAAGCGCGACAAGGTGCGCGTAGGCAGCAGCAAGCTCGAGGAGATCCCTGGCGTGGGTCCGAAGAAACGGGCCAGCCTGCTCAGGCGCTTTGGCGGTGTGCGTGGCGTGGCCTCGGCCAGCGCCGAGGACCTGGCCACGGTCGATGGCATCTCCCGCGCGCTGGCCGAGGAGATTTATCGGGCTCTTCACTAAGCGGCAGGGCTGGGCTTGCGACAGGCTCGTGCCAAAATCATCCCATGTTTCTGACCATTCCCACCCTCATGACGTGGACGCGCATCGTGGCGATTCCCCTGATCGTGGGCGTGTTCTACCTGGACCTGCCATACGCCACGCGCAACCTCATGGCCACGGTGATGTTCATCGTGTTCGCGGCCACCGACTGGCTCGATGGCTACCTGGCCCGGCGCCTGAACCAGACCTCGGCTTTCGGCGCCTTCCTGGACCCGGTGGCCGACAAGTTCCTGGTCTGCGCCTGCCTGTTGGTGCTGGTGGACCTGCAGCGCGCCGACGTATTCGTGGCCCTCATCATCATCGGCCGCGAGATTGCCATCTCGGCCCTGCGCGAATGGATGGCCTTGATCGGCGCCACCCGCAGCATCGCCGTGCACATGCTGGGCAAGGTCAAGACCACGCTGCAGATGGTGGCCATTCCCTTCCTGCTCTTTGATGACACGCTGCTCGGCCTGGTGAACACGCGCCTGTGGGGCACCTGGCTGATTTGGCTGTCGGCCGTGCTCACCGTCTGGTCCATGGCCTATTACCTGCAAAAGGCCATTCCCGAGATTCGCGCCCGCTCCCGATGAGCGGATCCCCATCTTTGTCGCTGTCCTGGTTGCGGGTCATGCCCTTGGTCTTCGTGCTGATCTGGAGCACGGGCTTCATCGTCGCCAAGTACGGCCTGCCGTATGCCCCGCCGCTGACCTTTCTGGCGCTGCGTTACTTTTTTTCCATCCTCTGCTTTCTGGGTTGGATCCGCCTGGCGCGGGCGCCCTGGCCCGTGGAGCGTCGGCAGTGGGCCCACCTGGCCGTGACCGGCGTGCTGATGCATGCCGGGTACCTGGGCGGTGTCTGGATGGCCGTGAAGAATGGCATGGGCTCAGGTCTGGCGGCGCTGATCGTGGGGCTGCAACCTGTGCTCACCGCCGTATGGGTTTCGCGTTCGGGCGGGCAGGGCGTGACGCGTCTGCAGTGGCTGGGCCTGCTGCTGGGCCTGGGCGGTCTTCTGATGGTGGTGTGGCGCAAGCTGATGGCCGGCACCGAGGTCTC
>CANGYC010000133.1 GCA_947457975.1 Comamonadaceae bacterium
GCACACCGGCCAGGCGCAGGCCGCCGCCAGGCGCGTGGGCGCTGTGGATGGACAGGGCGCGCTCAGCCCCGCTTTCTGGGCGCCAGTCTCGCTGCGCCAGCGGCCCGATGGCAGCGCAGCGGTGTTCCCCCACTTCGTGCTGGACCGGGCCAAGCCCGGCATGCTGACCGTCAACCAGGCGGGCGAACGATTCGTCAACGAGAGCACGTCCTACCACCTGTTCGGCCTGGCCATGCAGGCGGCGCACCAACGCAGCCCGGCCATTCCGGCCTACCTGGTGGCCGATGCCGCCGCCCTGCGGCGCTACGGCATGGGCATGGTGCGGCCCGGCGGCAAAGGCCTGGCCCCCTTTCTGGCCGATGGCTACCTGGTGCAAGGCGCCACCCTGGAGGAACTGGCCTCAAAGCTGGGCGTGGACCCGCAAGGCCTGCAGCGTTCGGTGGCGCAGATCAATGCGGCGGCCCAGTCTGGCGTGGACCCGACGTTCCGCCGCGGCGAGACGGCCTACCAGCACAACATCGGTGACGCCAGCCTGGGGGGGCCGAACCCCAACATCGGCGAGCTCAAAGAGGCGCCTTTTTATGCCGTGCGGCTCTACCCCGGTGACATCGGCGCGGCGCAGGGCCTGGCCACCGACGCGCAGGCCCAGGTGCTGGACGCGAATAAGCTGCCCATCCCGGGCCTGTATGCCGTGGGCAACGACATGCACTCCATCATGGGCGGCACCTACCCGGCTCCCGGCATCACCATCGGCCCGGGCCTTGTGTTCGCGCATGTGGCGGTCAAGCATGCCCTAGGGGAAACCCATGAAGCGTTCGATGATCGCTCATCAGTGAATGATCATCGAACCAATACGCCATAAGTACGCCCGCCACAGAGATCCTGATCCCCTACATTGATTCGCTGCTGGACACCGTCAGAAATTGCGCTTTTTCCACCCCCGTGCCGCTTACCCGGCCTGCCTTTGACCCTTGAGGAGACAACCGTGAAATACACCCTTAAAACCATCGCTCTGGCCACGGTGCTGGCCACTGCCGGCCTGGCCCAGGCACAGGACATCAAGATCGCCAACATCGTCGAGCTGTCGGGCCCCGGCACCACGGCAGGCACGCTGTTCAAGAACGGCGTGGAACTGGCCGTCAAGGAAATCAACGCCGCCGGCGGCATCCTGGGCCGGCGCATCAGCGTCACCAACGAAGACACCCAGACCAACCCGGGCGTGGCCAAGGGCCTGACGCAAAAAGCCGTAGACAACGATGTGTTCGCCATCTTCGGCCCCGTCTACTCGGGCTCCATCATGGTGTCCATGGCCGAGTCGCGGCGCGGTGAGGTGCCCAACTTCACCGGTGGTGAGGCCGCCGCCGTCACGCAGCAAGGCAACCCCTACGTGTTCCGCACCGCCTTCGGCCAGAGCATCTCCTTCCCCAAGCTGGCCACCTTCATCCGCAGCAAGGCCAAGACCGTGGCCGTGATCTACGTGAACAACGACTTCGGCAAAGGCGGCCGTGACACGCTGACCAAGTTGCTCGAGGGCAGTGGCACCCGCATCGTGGCCGACATCTCCACCGACGCCGGCCAGGTCGATTTCTCGGCCGCCGTGCTGCGTGCCAAGCAGACCGATGCCGACGCCATCTTCGTCTACACCAACGAAGAAGAATCGGCGCGCGCCCTGCGCGAGCTGCGCAAGCAAGGCGTTCGCAAGCTGATCATTGGCGAGACCACGCTGACGGGCCAAAAGGTCATCGAACTGGCTGGCGAGGCTGCCAACGGCGCCCAGGCACACGTGGGCTTGACCATCGACGCCCCCCAGATCAGGGCCTTCGGCGCCAAGTACAAGGCCGAATACAAATCGGACTCCGACCACAACGGCATCAAAGGCTACACCGGTGTGTACGTGCTCAAGGCCGCCATCGAGAAAGCCGGCCGGCTGGACCGCAAGGCCACTGCTGCAGCGCTGCGCAACAGCTGCTTCAGCGCCAAGCAGCATCCCGGCATCCTGATGGACGTCTGCTTCGACGACAAGGGCGACCTTGACCGCGAGAGCTTCCTGGTGGAAGTCAAGAACGGCCGGGCCGAAGTGGTCGCCACGCTGCCCCCAGCTGGCCTGGTCAAGCGTTAATCCGCCGCAACGGCGTGAAGGCGGACCCGCGAGGGTCCGCCTTTTTTGAACCTGGGCATGCGGTGCATGCCCTCGCTGGGATGCTCCCATGACCGATTTCCTCCAACTCTTCTTCAGTGGCATGGCCACGGGCAGCATCTACGCCCTGGTGGCCCTGGGCTTTACCTTGTTGTGGCAGGCCTCGGGCACCATCAACTTCGCACAGGGCGAGTTCGTGATGCTGCCGGCCTTCATGATGGTGGTGATGCTCCATTCAGGTGTGCCGCTGTCGATCGCCTTCCCAGTCAGCGTGTCGCTGTCGGTGCTGGTGTTGGGCTGGATGTTCAAGCGGGGCGTGGTCGACCCGCTGTTCAAGTTCGGCATGATGCCCATCGTGGTGGCCACCATTGGGCTGTCGATCGCGCTGCGCAATGGCGTGCGCGCCGGCTACAGCGCCGAACCGCAGCCTTTCCCGCAGGTATTTCCCGACAAGATCTACGAGATCGCTGGCGTCACCGTCTCCGGCAGCGATATCGGAACTTTCGTACTGGCTCTGGCGCTCGTAGTGGCTGTGCAGAGCTTCCTCAGCCGAACCGTCACCGGCCGCGCCATGCAGGCCGTGGCTCAGAACACCGAAAGCGCCTCGGTGCTGGGCATCAACGTGCCGCGCATGATCTTCTATACCTTCGCCATCAACGCAGCGCTGGCTGCAGCCGCTGCCCTGCTGGTGACACCCACGTACCTGGCCAAGTTCGATATGGGCGAAGGCCTGGGCACCAAGGCCTTCTTTGCGGCCATCATCGGCGGCTTCAACAACTCGCGCGGCGCGCTGCTCGGCGGCCTGATCGTGGGGGTGAGCGAAAACCTGGCGGCGGCCTATATTTCTTCGGCCTACAAGGACGCGGTGGCGCTGGTGCTGTTCATGGTCGTGATCCTGTTCAAGCCGCAGGGTCTGCTGGGCAAGAAAGTGGAGCGCAAGGTATGAAAAAGCTCCATGCTGTTCTGGCGCTGCTGCTGCTGGCCGCACTCATCGTGGTGCCTGGCTTCCTCAAGAATTACGGCATCCACATCTTCACCACCTGGCTGGTGTTCATCATTGCCACCATGGGCCTGAACCTGACGGTGGGCTACGCCGGGCAGAAGTCGTTGGGCCATGCGGCCTTCTTCGGCATCGGCGCCTACACCGTGGCCATCATGCTCAAGGCCGGCCTGAGCTTTTGGTTGGCGCTGCCCACCGGTGCGCTCATCTGCTTCATGGTCGGCCTGGCGGTGGGCTTTCCGGCCCTGCGCGTGCAGACCATCTATCTGGCCTTTGCCACGCTGGGCTTCAACACCGCGATGTGGCTGGTGATGCGCAACGAGGAGTGGCTGACCGGCGGCACCTTTGGCATCAACAACATTGCCCGCCCCTCCTTGGGCGGCATCAGCTTTGACGGCAACCTCGCCTACTACCGCCTGGTGCTGGCGTTTACGGTGGTGCTGGCGCTGCTGCTGTGGCTGCTGCTGCGCTCGCCCTGGGGCAAGGCCTTCACGGCGCTGCGCGACAACCCGATCCGCGCCGAGAGCCTGGGTGTGGACACCCGTGGCTACACGCTGCTGAGCTTTGCCATCGGCGCGGCCTACGCCGGCATCGCAGGCGGCCTGTATGCCTCGCAGGTGCAGTTCATCGACCCGGCGCCGTTCACCGTGGGCGCCTCCATCATGATGTACCTGATGGTGGTGGTCGGCGGGCCGGGTTACTTCTTCGGGCCGGTGCTGGGCTCGGCGGTGGGCGTCGTGCTGCCTGAATGGCTGCGCTTTGCGCAGGCCTGGTACCTCTTCGTGTTTGGCAGCGCCGTGGTGCTGCTGATGATCTGGCTGCCCGACGGTCTGCTCTCCATTCCCGACCGCCTGAAGGCGCGCCGAGCCTCCCGCGAGGCCTCGGCCGCACGTGCAGCGGCTGCACAAGGAGCTCAGACATGAGCGCGCATTCTCCCCAAGCGAATACCAGCGCGCCGCTGCTCAAGGTCAGCCAGATCCGCAAGGCCTACGGCGCTATTCAGGCCGTCGCTGGCGTCTCCTTCGAGGTGTACCCCGGCGAGATCTTTGGCGTGATCGGCCCCAACGGCTCAGGCAAGACCACCCTCTTCAACAGCATGCTGGGGCAGATCACCCCGGACAGCGGCAGCATCGAGCTCAAGGGCCAGGACGTCACCCGCCTGGGCCCGCTGGCGCTGAGCCGACGGGGCGTGGGACGCACTTTCCAGACCCTGCAGGTCTTCGGCAAGATGAGCGTTCGTGACAACCTCATCGTGGCCGCCCAGGAGCACCAGGGCAGCATGTTCAGCCGCATGTTTGCGCCCAGCGATTCGGGCTTGAGTGCCAAGGCCGATGCCCTGATCGACCAATTCCACATTCGCCACGTGGCCGACAAGAAGGCCGGCGAGCTCAGCTACGGCCAGCAAAAACTGGTGGACATCGCCATGGCCTTCATGAGCGAGCCCGACCTGGTGCTGCTGGACGAGCCCTGCGCCGGCGTGAACCCCTCGCTGGTGGGCGGTATCAGTCGGCTGCTCAAGGAACTCAACCAAAGCCGGGGGGGCAGCTTCGTGGTGATCGAGCACAACATGGAGTTTGTGATGGACCTGTGCCACCGCATCATGGTCATGGTCGAGGGCGAGGTGCTGGCCATCGGCACGCCCTCGGAGATCCGCAGCAACAAGCGCGTACTCGACGCCTACCTGGGGAACTGAGATGACTGCCAAGGTTCCATGCATTGAATTCGAGAACGTGGTTGCGGGCTACCGCGATTTCATGATCCTCAATAAGCTGTCCTTCCAAGTCCGAACGGGTTCCATCACCTTGTTGATCGGCCCCAACGGCGCCGGCAAGTCCACGGTGCTCAAGACCCTGTTCGGCCTGCTCAAGCCCCAGCAGGGCCGAGTCAGGCTCCATGGCCAGGACATCAGCGGCGCCAGCCAGAAGGACCTGCTGGCCCAGGGCATCGCCTTCGTGCCACAGGGCCGCAACCTGTTCGGCCAGCTTTCGGTCTTCGAGAACCTGGAGCTCGGCGGCATCACGCTGGGCATGAAGACCACGCACGAGCGCATCCCCGAGGTGCTGGAGCTCTTTCCCCGCGTGAAGGAGCGCATCCACTCGCGCGCGGCCTCGCTGTCAGGCGGCGAACAAAAACAGCTGGAGATCGGGCGAGCCCTGCTGCTGCGGCCCAAGGTGCTGTTGATCGATGAGCCGTCCATCGGCTTGTCGCCTATCGTGGTGAAAGACGTTTTCAAGCTGCTGCGAGGTCTCGCCGACCAGGGCACCACGGTGCTGATGGTCGAGCAGAACGTCAAGAGCGCCCTGGCCTACTCCGACGACGCCATCGCGCTTGAGTCAGGCCGACTGGTGCTGCACCGCCCGGCCTCCGAGATCCTGGCCGACCCCGGCATGGAGCGCCTCTTCCTGGGTGGCGCTCACACCAGCGGGGCTGCCACCTCGCCCGCCTGAGGCCGCCGGTGCTGGGGGCATGAAAAAGCCACCCGAAGGTGGCTTGTACGTTTGAACGCTATAGAGTTCAGAATTTAAAACCGATGCCGGCCGTGAAGCCTTTTGCAGTGAATTGGTCTTTTTTGCCGTAATGCATGTAGTCCAGGTTGAGAGATGTCGTTTTGGAAAGGGCATAGCTTAGGCCGGCACCGTAAGAGAAACCGCTTGCAGAACGCGGCTCTACGTCTGTTGCTCCAATCGGCTTGGCTTTGACATCCATGAAACCCAGGCGTGCAAAGGCCTCAAGACCTTCGGCCAACTCCATTTTGGGCTTCAGGTAAACACCCCACATGCGGTCCACCTTGACTTTGGTGCTGGCAACATCTGGATCGTTACTCTTAAGCGTTGCGTTTCCCAGGCTCATCCCCAGCATGAGTTCGGCAGACAGGTTTGAATTGATGTCATACCCAAGGATTCCTCGCAGACCGTTGGGTGAAGCCTTCAAGCTTTGACCCGCGAAGGAATCCTTGAGGTTGACAGTGGTGTAACCCAGTTCACCATACATCTGAGCATGGGCGGTACATAGGCCGAGGGTGAAGAGAGAAGCGATGGCAAGTTTTTTCATGGGGTGCATGAGCAGTTGTTGAACCAAAGCTCATGCTAGGCAGCCCATACACCTGAGTGTTTTAACTCAGGTGAAACGTCGCAAAAATCTCACCACACCGGTGCGGTGTGGCGCAGCCCCTCAGCTGTTCAGCAGCTCCCACACCCGCGCCGGTGTGAGCGGCATCTGCAGGCGGGTGCACAGCTCTTTCCGGCCGGCGCGCGCCAAGGCGTCGGCCACGGCGTTCACCACGGCGGGCGTGGCGCCAATGGTGCCCAGCTCGCCCACGCCCTTGACGCCCAGCGGGTTGTTCGTGGAGGGCACGCGCTGGTCCATCTCGGTGAGGAACACCAGCGTGTCGTCGGCACGCGGTGCGGCGTAGTCCATCAGGCTGCCGGTGAGAAGCTGGCCGGTGGCCGGGTCGTAGACCACCGCCTCACAGAGGGCCTGGCCCATGCCCTGCACGGCACCGCCATCGAGCTGGCCGCGCACGATGGTGGGATTGACCACGCGGCCCACGTCGTTCATGGAGGCATA